>JAZORW010000162.1:0-7768 GCA_045656805.1 Eubacteriales bacterium
CCCACGTCTCACCGGTGTCCTGGTCGGTGACGGTGTATTTCTCACCCTGCCCGATGTAAGGCAGATGGAACTCTGCATAGGGGCGGACGCAACACTCCTGACGGAATGCCAGCAGTACACCCTCCTCACGCTCAGGGTCGAAATAGCTATAGGCGGTGTGATCCGTGACCTCGGTTTCCTTTCTCCAGGGGGTCAGGGGATAAAATTCCTTTAGCAGATAGGGTGCCACCTGCTTCCATTCTGCAAGACCAAAGCGGAGAACGTCGAAATTCTGATCAGGATCTTGCACAAACCGAGAGGTCACGTTCAGGGTGGGCAGATAGGAGGCTCGCCACACGTAGGTATCGCTGACGCCCACGCTGGACAGCATTTCCTTCTTTTCCTTAGTAGCGGCACCGCAGAAGGGGATCCACTTATTAAAGGCGGTCGTCATGGACAAACGCAGACCCGTGGAGGTCCTGTCCTTATCACTTCTCAGCAGGGGTACGCCACGACGCAGGGACTCCAGGTCGTTTCTACCGCCCCCACCGGCACAGGAATCCACGAAGCCGCATCCCCCGTAGGAGAGGGTGCAGGCAATGATATCATCCCACATTTTATAGTGGCCGTTTATGATCTTCGCCTCGGTAATTCCCTGTCGATCCTTGCCCTCGCGGCTATCCAGGTGCCGCCACAGACGGGTGGGGAAACAGTTGTGATCCTCACGGTACAGATCCACCTTGTTTTCTCTTAGCATCTTGCAAATACGCCGGGTGGTCCACTCCAGGCACTCCGGGTCCCCGATATTATTGGAGATCGCCTTCACGCCCTCAATGCGGATCGCCCAATCGGTATTATAGCCGTAGTTCTTCGCCAGGCTTTCAGGGTCGGTTACCCGCTCCGGCTCAAACCAAACCAGGGTCTTCATCCCGTGCTGACGGGCAAACTCTGTAGACTCTAAGAAGGTCTTGCCCGGCCATTTGGCAGGGTCTATCTCCCAGGTGCCCACGGTATCCCACCAGTCGTGCCCCGCCACGAATGGCTCGGCACTTCCCCCGTCAGGGCTTGTATACCAGCCTGCGTCAAACCATCTGAAATCCACCTTCACTCCTTCGCTGAACATCTTTTCAAGGGAGGGACGCCAGGTGGTATGCCTTTCGGAAATACTGCCGTCGGAATTGGGATACCCCGTGTCACTGGCAAGGCAACAGGTGGAGAAGGGCTCTATGTCTGCCCCCGTCTTGTCTGCCTTGGGCATGTTGTGGCGGATAAACCAGTCACGCCAATAGTTGGTGGCGTAATGCTCATCCCGCACGGTATAGGGGGCAAAGGCAAAGAGGGCAGTACGGATCCTTTCCCCGGGCTTCAGATAGGTCCTTAGCCCATTCACCGCTGTGGCGGTATAGGTGCATACCCCCGCCTCGGGAGAAGAGAAGCGAGCCCGCCAGGTGCCTGCCCAGCCAATAGCCAGCATGACACCCCCGTCTCCATATTCCAGATTGAAATAGGGGAAGTTGATATGTGTAGTCTGCCCAGAGTCGGAGGAATACTCCACCAGATTGCCCTGCAGATCCACCGTGTAGGGGCGATATTGGTTCACCTGATCCCCTAAAATGCCCTTGAGAACAGGGTATTTTCCTTCCAGACGCACCTCTACCCGGGGCTCCTCTAAAATCTCGCTGTCCCTCTCGGTGACGTTTTCAAACCATACCGTCCACTCTGTGGCACCGTGGGTAAAATAGTGGGTCAACAGCAGGGTGACCTCCAGCTCTCCCAAAAAGGAGAAGCGATAGGTGGTGCTTTCCTTTCCCTCTCCCTCCTCGGCTTCCCGGCTGAGGGGGGTGAAATAGGCAGGGGAAAAGCCCTGATACCTCTCCCCCCCGTACAGAAAGGAAAAGGGAAGGCGGGACAGATCCTCTTTTAGCACACGGTACTGCTCTGTTGCCTGTGGGTTTTCATAGCATCTTTTCATAGGATTCTCCTTTGCATCAGGCGATACACCTGTGGTTTGTGGGCTTATTTAACGGAAGGGGTTGCACAGGAATACCACGGAGGCAATTCCCAGCGCCACGCCGATCCATTGCTTTTTGGTCAGTCGCTCATGGAAGATCACCACTGCGGAGGTTGCCGTCAGCACCAGTCCGCCACCGTTGATAATGGGGAAGAAAACCGCACTGTCCATGACCCCGGACAGATACAAATTAAATCGGTTGGTCAACGCCACGCAGGCACCGCTCACCAGCAGAATGCCCAGTAGCATCCACATCCGTCCACGGCTCTTGACTCCCTCGCTCTCTGCCTCCGGGGCAGGCTCCTTTGCCTTAAGCAGCAGGGCAAAGATAGCACACAGGGTGGCGGAGGCGGCAAAGGCAATTATCAAAAAAGCACTTAGCTCATCCCGCCACTGGGAGCTCTGATGCACCTTTTGCATCACGCCGATACCGCCCGTGGCGAAAAAGGTCACCAGGCACAGAAGAAACCATTTCAGGTTCGCCCGCTTCTGGTCCCCCCCGCTCTTAGCTGCCAGTGCCAGACTGACCAGCATCAGTAGGATGCCCACTCCCTGGGGCCACTGCATGCTCTCGTGGAAGAACATGACCCCCGACAGGGCGGAGATCAGGGTGGAGAAGGAAATAATCACCGAGGTATAGGACATGGGCCCCACATGCAGGGCGGCAATGTTCGCCACCCCCTGCAGGGCGGTGACGGTGCCAAAGATCACGCCCAGCACCACCGTAAAGGCAGAGGGCGAGCCAAAGCCACCCCAGAAAAACAAGATCAGGGCAGCAGTCAAGCCGTTAACGGCATTATAGACAAAGCCCGAGGACAGCTTCGCACTCACCTTCGTGGTATAGAGCTTTTTTACGGTGCTGCCCAGCACTCCCGCACCGAGAGATAAGCACAGTGTGGTTGGTATGTTCATGATTTCACCTCACAGCCCACGGTGTCCCCATAGGTTGCTTTCCATTGACAAAAGGTCCTTTTTTTGCTATTATATCAAACGAGAACTCCTATTTATATGACAATTCTGTCTTTTTATATGAAATTTCACTCATTTGGAGGCGTCATGTACGAGCCGAAAAATATACCCTCACTTTCTGAGAAAATTGACCCGCTCTCTCCCTTACGCTTTTCCGTTGTGCACAGCCGTCGGTATCTCGGTCCAAACGCCCCCGAGGCTGACCCCATGCACATTCACAACTGCGTGGAGATCTTTCTGAATATTTCCAGCGATGTTTCCTTCCTTGTCAACAACAATCTCTACCCAGTCCCCGTGGGGGATGCGGTGGTATCCCGTCCCGGAGATATCCACATGGGCGTGTTCCACAAGTCCGCCCTGCAGGAGCATGTTTGTATTTGGTTGGAGACAGACGTGCGGTCTCCCCTCCTCGCCTTTCTGCAAAGGCCTGATTTTTGCCCCCTGTTTTCCTTTGACACGCAAACGCAGCACCGGCTGCGTGAAACAGCGTTTTCCCTCATAGACGCCTGCGGGCGACAGGGCTCTCAGCTTGAAAAGCTTTCCTATCTGATTGAAATTTTGTCACTTTTCGAAGAGGGACGCCCCCCGAAAAGGCAGGAGGCAACTGTCCCCGTAGCTCTGCAAAGGATTCTTGACGATATTCACGTGGACTTTGCCCGCATCCGCACCGTCAACGATATTCTTGCCGCCCATTACGTCAGCTCCGCCACCCTGACCCGCTGGTTTCGGAAATACCTGCACTCCTCCCCGAGAGATTACCTTGAATCGGTCAGACTGTCCAGTGCCGCCCGCCTGCTGGAGAGGGATCACTCCGTCACCGAAGCGTGCATGCTCTCCGGCTTCTCTGACTGCTCTCATTTTATTGCTCTCTTTAAGCGTCGCTTCGGTCAGACGCCGCTCTCTTATAAGAAGAAGACGGCAAAGACCTGATACGGTAAAGGCACCTGTGACACAGGTGCCTTTACTTTTTTATTGCCCGTGGGGCAAAAGAAAAGCAGTCCTGCAGGACTGCTTTTTCTTACCACAGGATACCCGTCTCTCCCAGCACTAAGAACACCATATAGAAGGCGTAGATACCCAGGAGGGCGTAGCCCTGCCACTTCTTGAATTTTCCGAAAATCACGGTGGGGATCACCGCCATACAGCAGGCGGCAATGCACACGGGGAAATCGAAGATCAGGTTGATTCTCTCCACGGGGAGGGCGGTACCGTTGATCACCGCACACAGGGGCAGGATCAGGGTGGTGTCAATGATATTGGCACCCACGATGTTACCCACAGACAGAGAGGCTTCCTTTTTCCGAATGGCGGTGAGGGTGGTCACCAGCTCAGGCAGAGAGGTACCCAGTGCGATCACGGTAAAGCCAATGATGGTCTCACTGATGCCGATGCCTGCGGCAATGGTCTTGCCGGAGGAAACTAAGAACTCTGCACCCAGAACGATGGCGGCAGTTCCTAAAACGAAGAACAGCAGCTTCCCGGGGATCTCCTTCTTTTCATAGGCGTCGATCGTATCGTCCTGAGAGCCCTTCTTCCCCTCGATCAGATTGCTGACCATGAAGATAAGGAAGATAGCCCACAAAACGAACGCCGACCAAACGGGCAACGCCCCACTAAGAGACAGCAGGGTCAGACCCACAACAGCCCCCACAAGCAGACCGCCCTTAAAGGCAAAGCTCCCACGCTTCACAACCCCTGCGATGGCCACCAGGGACACGCCCATGATGAGAGTGGTGTTGGCAGTGACAGAGCCCACGGCGTTACCGATAGCCAGCTGGGCAGAGCCGTTCATAGCAGCCCGCACAGATACCAGCAGCTCAGGCAGGGTGGTGGCAAAGGACACCACCGTGGCACCCACCACAAACTTGGGGATGCCCGTTGCCTCTGCAAACCAGGAGGCAGAGTCTACGAACCAGTCGCCCCCCTTTATGATCAGGGTCAGTCCCACAACGAACAGCACCGCGGCTACCGCCAGCAGCCAGCCTCCCGTGAGAGACCCAAATAATGTAAAACCAAAAAACTCCATTATATCCTCCATAGCTTTCCGGGTATGTTTTCCACACCCAGCCCCACAAGGATACCACATTTGTCGAATTCCGTCAAGAGAGGGCGAGAGAGAACGAAAAAAGAAGGACACCGAAACGGCGTCCCTCTTATCTTATCCTAAAAATCCCGTATGCCCCTTATTTCTCCGCCATATGCACGTTTACGTGAGGATAGCTGAAGGTAATTCCATGCTGATCCAGGGTGGGCTTTATAGCGTCCATGACGTCGAAATATACCGTCCAATAATTTTTATTTTCACACCAGGCACGGGCGGTATACAGGATGTCGCTGTCCCTGAATTCCATCACGTGTACCGCGGGGGTCTTCCCCTCCTCGTGCAGCACCATGGGATGCTCATCTATCAGGGCGGTCAGGACCGCCTTCACCTTTTCCACGTCGTTATCGTAGCCGGTGGCAATCAGAAATTCCAGCCTGCGGTCAGGGGAATTGGAATAATTGATAATGTTGTCATTGGCAACCTTACTGTTGGGGATCTGCACCAGCTTCTTATCCGGGGTAGTGAGCTTGGTATAAAATAGCCCCACCTCGCACACAGAGCCCGAAGTGCCAGCCGCCTCAATATAATCCCCCACCTGGAAGGGGTGGTTGGAAACGATCTGGAACCCGCCGAACACGTTGCTCAAAAAATCCTGAATTGCCAAAGAAAGGGCGACTCCCACGATAGACAGGGTGGCAACCAGGGAGGAAACCGAAATCCCCAGACTGCTGAGCACAATGATCACGGCAGTAAACAGAAGGAACGCCTTGATAACGACCCGTAAAATTTTGACAACCTGATCGTTCAGCTTAGACCGCTTGATCAGCCTGTCAAACACTGCCAGGACCACCTTCACCACCACTAAACAAACCAGCACCAGGGCGACTGTGAAGATCACCCTTTGCAGAGAAAACCGTTTGATAAATTCCAAAATTTCTTTCACCGATACGCCTCCCGAAAATAAAGATTTCTTCTGCGAGTTGTTATATCATATTCTTTGCCTAAAAACAATATTTATTTTTAAATTCCCCTTTGCACCGAAAACAAAAGCAGGCACTGTCGCGCCTGCTTCGTTTCATAAAAGGAAACTTATTTCGTGCCGAACAAACGGTCACCAGCGTCACCCAGGCCGGGGAGAATGTAGCCGTGCTCATTCAGGCAACGGTCCAGGGTGGAAACGTAGATGTTTACGTCGGGGTGTGCCTCTGCCACCTTGCTAACGCCCTCGGGGGCACCGATAATCGCCATAAACTTAATATGCTTACAGCCCTTATTCTTCAGCATCTGGATGGCATCGCAGGCGCTACCGCCCGTAGCCAGCATGGGGTCTACTACCAGCACCAGCTTGTCCTCGATGCCCTGGGGCAACTTGCAGTAGTAGGTAGCGGGCTGTAGGGTCTCCTCGTCACGGTACATACCGATATGTCCCACTCTGGCAGAGGGGAACAGCACGTGAATACCGTTTACCATTCCCAGGCCTGCACGCAGGATGGGAACGATGGCGATGGAGTTATCTGCAACCACGGTCTGGGTGCAGGTTTCCAGGGGCGTTTTCACCTCAATGTCCGTGGTGGGAACCCCCTCCTTCAGGCTCTCGTAGGTCATGAGGGTGGTGATCTCCTCCACCAGCTCACGGAACTCCTTCATGGAGGTCTTTTCATCACGCAGGATAGCGATCTTATGACGGATCAGTGGGTGATTGAAAATCACCACGTTTTCATAGTTCTTCATTTTTCGCGTCCTTACTCTGCCTTTGTCTTGATCTTATTGAGAAGAATGTTGGTCACGATACCCAGGATCAGGGCACATGCAATGGTGGTGATGGTTACCTTACCGAAGGAAAGGGTCAGACCGCCAATACCGGGGATCAGGATGGAAGAAACCACGAAGAGGTTTCTGCTGTCACTTAGGTCTACCTTCTGGATCATCTTCAGACCCGAAACTGCGATAAAGCCGTACAGGGCTACGCAAACGCCGCCCATCACGCAGTTGGGAATAGAAGACAGGAAGGTCACGAAGGGACCGAAGAAGGAAATCACCATACACATAATAGCGGTGGTGGTGATGGTCACAACAGAGGCATTTCTGGTGATAGCCACGCAGCCCACAGACTCACCGTAGGTGGTGTTGGGGCATCCGCCGAAGAAGGCACCCGCCATAGAGCCTACGCCGTCACCCAGCAGGGTTCTGTGCAGACCGGGATCCTCCAGCAGGTCGGTCTCAATAATGGTGGACAGATTCTTGTGGTCTGCGATATGCTCAGCAAACACAACGAATGCAACGGGAATGTAGGCAACTGCGATGGTGGCGATAAAGGAGCCGTCTACATCCTTGATGCCCTTGAATGCCTCAATGAAGCTGAACTCGGGCACTGCGAAGATCTGCATATCCTTAAATGCGGCGAAATTGATCACCTGCAGGGCTACGTTATCGGTGAGAAGACCGATGACGGTGAAGATAGAGGCAGCTGCGTAACCAACGCCGATACCCAGAACGAAGGGGATCAGCTTCGCCATCTTCTTCCCGTAAACCGAGAATGCGAAGATAGAGAACAGGGTAATAAGACCGCAGATCAGTGCCACATAGGGACTGCATCCGGAAACCATGGTGACCTCTGGCACGATCATGTCTACCATTTCGCCTTCTATTTCCACAGTCTTGATGACATTGCCCACAGATTCCACCATTACCTTACCAACGGTCAGGTCGTTGACTGCATTCACAGCCAGAGAAAGACCGATCAGTGCCACGGTGGGGCCGATGAC
>JAZORW010000163.1:0-4609 GCA_045656805.1 Eubacteriales bacterium
GACCTTCTGCGAGGTGGTAGAGGGTATGCAGTTCGACCGTGGATACCTCTCCCCCTATATGGCAACCGACAACGAGAAGATGGAGGCTGTTCTGGACGACGCCCTCATTCTGATCACCGATAAGAAGATCTCCAATATTCAGGACCTCCTGCCCCTTCTGGAGCAGATCGTGCAGACCGGTAAGAAGCTGCTGATCATTGCCGAGGACGTAGAGGGCGAGGCACTGACCACCCTGGTACTGAATAAGCTGCGTGGCGTATTCAACTGCGTAGCAGTGAAGGCACCCGGCTTTGGTGATCGCCGTAAGGAGATGCTCCGCGACATCGCCATCCTGACCGGCGGTACCGTGGTTACCGAGGAGCTGGGTCTGGAGCTGAAGGACGCTACCCTGCCCATGCTGGGTCGTGCAAGACAGGTTAAGGTAAATAAGGAGAACACCATCATCGTAGACGGTGCAGGCTCCCCCGAGGATATCCGTGCCCGTGTGGCACAGATCCGCGGTGCCCTGGAAACCACCACCTCCGAGTTTGACAAAGAGAAGCTGCAGGAGCGTCTGGCGAAGCTGGCCGGCGGTGTAGCAGTGATTAAGGTGGGTGCTGCCACCGAGGTGGAGATGAAGGAAAAGAAGCTCCGCATCGAGGACGCACTGAACGCAACCAAGGCAGCCGTAGAGGAAGGCATCGTGGCAGGCGGCGGTACCGCCCTGATCAACGTGATTCCCGCAGTTGAGGCTCTGCTGGCAGATGCAGAGGGTGACGAGAAGACGGGTATTGCCCTGGTAATCGGTGCCCTGGAGGCTCCCCTGCGTCAGATCGCCGAGAATGCCGGTCTGGACGGCTCTGTCATCGTATATAACGTAAAGAACAGTGGCAAGGTTGGCTATGGCTTTGACGCCGCTAAGGAGGTTTACGTAGATATGGTTTCCGTGGGTATCGTAGATCCCACCAAGGTAACCCGTAGTGCCCTGCAGAATGCAGCGTCTATTGCATCTACCGTGCTGACCACCGAGGCTGTTGTGTCTGACATTCCTGAGCCTGCGGCACCTGCGGCGGCTGCTCCCAACATGGGCGGCATGTACTAATCCTGAACGGATAATTTCGGCATAACCGTAAATAAAAAAAGGGAGCCATACCTAACTTGGTATGACTCCCTATATTATTTTCCACGTTGACTTTCGGAAAAGGTTTAAGGTTGAAAAACTGCGTTTTTCTTCCGTTGGGTTTGTATTTTTTTATTTACTATCGCCCCTCGCTTTCTTCGACGTACGCCTGTACGCCTTCGAGGCGCAATGGGCAATTTCTGCTCGAAATTCTCTCGTTCAGGGGACAGCATTTTGGCATAACCGTAAATAAAAAAAGGGAGCTATACCTAACTTGGTATGACTCCCTATTTATTTTCCATTGTGGGGGGTTACGCCTGGGCGTCCTTGCGTGCCTCTACGAAGTAGGTGGCCTCGGTGTCGGCGATGGAGAGCGCCAGAGCCAGGGGGAACTGCTCAAAGGCGCCGCCTACGTTTCTGGGGTCATCCTCGTTAGAGAAGCCCATGTGGTAGCGGATGGCGAATGCCTCCTCACGGGTGAGCTTCATGTAGCCGGAGATGATGTAGACCGACTTCTCGCCGTGGCCATAGGGGAGCTTATCGTCGTATTCATAGTAGGGAACGGGCTTCCACTGACCGGTGACGGGATCCTTTACGTTACGGGTGGAAACACGGTACACGTTTACCTTGCACAGGTCGTGAAGCAGGGAAACGATGGCGATGGATTCATCGGAATAGCTGAGACCGAACTTTTCCTTCACCGTAGGACGGTCCAGGTAGTCCTTCAGGCATCGGTACACGTTGATGGAATGCTCCAGAAGTCCCCCCTCAAAGGCATTGTGGTAGCGGGTAGAGGCGGGGGCGGTGAAAAAGTCAGAGCCCGGGCCTGTCAGATATGCCAGCAGGTCGGCGGCACCCTCGCGGGTGATCAGGCGGGTATACAGGTCAATGAAAATTTCCTTATTTGTCATGATGATCTCCTAACAGACGGTATTATAGACGGTAAGAGGGGAACAGGACCTTGGTCTCGGTATACAGGGTGCCCCATGCCTCCTCTATGAGGGCGTCCACGTCCAGCTTCTCCAGCTCTGCCATCACCTTAGATAGCACGGGCTTGGTTTTAGGATGGCGGGGGGTGAATACGGTACAGCAATCCTCGTAGGGGAGGATGGAGGTTTCAAAGGTGCCGATCTTCCGTGCCACGGTGACGATCTCGTCTTTATCCATACCGATACAGGGGCGGAAGACGGGGATGGTGACGGCACTGCCGGTAACTGCCATGGCGTCCAGCGTCTGGCTGGCAACCTGTCCCAGGCTCTCGCCTGTTACCAGGGCACCGCATCTATAAAACTCGGCACAACGCTGAGAGAGCTTCATCATAAAGTGACGGAGGAGCAAGGTAAAATAGTCCTCGTCACACTTCTTGGCGATCTCCTCTTGAATATGGGTGAGGGACAGCACGTGAATGTGCAGGCGGGAGGTGTAGCGGCACAGCTCCTGACCCAGAGAAAATACCTTGTCACGGGCACGCTCGGAGGTGTAGGGGAAGGACTCAAAATGCAGGGCATCCAGCTCCAGACCTCGCTTTGCCATCATATAACCTGCCACGGGGGAGTCGATACCGCCGGAGAGCAGCAGCAGACCTCTGCCGGCACTGCCACGGGGCAGACCGCCTGCACCCCTCTCCTGTCCTGCGTGAACGTAGGCACCGCCCTCGCGGATCTCTACACGGACGGTTGCCTCGGGATTATGCAGATCTACACGGATACCACGGACACAGGATAGCACCACACCACCCACCTGGGCGGCAATTTCGGGGGAGGCCAGGGGGAATGCCTTGTCAGATCGCTTCGCATCCACACGGAAGGTCTTGACCCCTGCCAGCTTTTCTCCCAGATATTCCTTTGCCACACGGCAGATGTCCTCCATGTTCTTTTCCGCCACGGCGGCACGGGTGACACCCACCAGGCCGAAGACGTCACGGGCACTCTCGTACATGCCCACAAGGTCTGCCATCTCGTCCAGTGGCTCAATATAAATGGTGGATTGGGAATGGTGAATACGGAAATTGCCAAAGTGGTATGCCCGACGGCGCAGCTCCTTGGTCAGCTGGGACTCAAAGCTGCTGCGGTTGGCACCCTTCAGTACGATCTCCCCGTATTTACACAGGATGATTTCTTTCATTCGTTGCCTCGCTGTTTTTAGTGTAACCAGTATAGCACAGTCTTTTTTCTTTGACAAGGGGAGGGGCATCTCCTTTTTGGGGGCAAAGGAATTTTGGCGTCTTTTGGGAGGAGGGGGTGGCCCGCAGGGGACAAAAAATATGAAAACAAGTTGACAATATCTTTTTAAAGATGTTATAATAAACTAACTATGTATTTCCGTTACGCACGTAGCGTACGGGGAGAGGGAGTGAAAGACATGAGAAAGAGAATTTTTATGGGCTTGGCTCTGTGCCTGCTCGTCGTTTGTCTGGCATGCGTAATGACTGCCTGCGGCGAGGGTGGCGATGAGACCGAGACCCCCAAGGCTGTCTTCGTAGTAGACGGACAGACCTACCACTCTGTGGAGATTTCTGCCGGCGTTGCCGTGGAGTTCCCCCAGGATCCATCCAAGACGGGATATACCTTTGACGGCTGGTACGACCAGGGCGGCACCAAGGTGACCGAGCTGGTATCCGACGTGGCTACGGGCAAGACCCTGACTGCCCGCTTCACCCCCATCACCTACACCATTACATATCAGGGCGTGGAGGGTGCTACCAACACGAATCCCACCACCTATACCATTGAGGACACCGTCAATCTGGTTCCCCCTGTGAAGGAGGGCACCGACTTCCTGACCTGGGAAACCGTAGGCGGTTCCCCTGTGACCCAGATCGCTGCAGGCACCACCGGCAACCTGACGCTGGTGGCCCATTGGGATATCATTCCCATCACCGATCTTCTGACCTTTGAGCGTAGCGGTACCGGCTATAAGGTAACCAGCGTTGGCACCTTTACAGGCGACGTGCTGGAGATCCCCGCTATGTACAACAATAAGGCAGTCATCAACATCGGTGCGGCTGCATTTGCAAACTGCACCGGCCTGACCCAGGTGATCCTGCCTGACAGCGTGGTAACGGTTGAGGCAGGTGCCTTCGAGGGCTGTACCTCTCTGACCTCCATCAACCTGAATAAGGTAACCAAGATCGGCGAGAACGCCTTCTACGGATGCTCTTCTCTGGCAGGCAGCCTGACCACCGGCACTCTGAAGGAGCTGGGTGAAAAGGCCTTCTACGGATGCTCTTCCCTGACCTCCGTAACCCTGAACGGTACTGTTACCACCCTGAACGAAAGCATGTTCTATAGATGTGCATCTCTTGAGAGCGTGACTCTGCCCAATTCTATTACCAGACTGGGTAAGTACGTGTTCTACGGATGTGCGAAGCTGGAGACCGTGGCTCTGCCCACCGCCCTTAAGAACGTGGGTGAGGCTGCCTTCCAGAACTGCCGTAGCCTGACCAGCATTGAGCTGGGCAGCACCGTTACCTCCCTCGGTAAGTATGCCTTCTACGGCTGTACCTCTCTT
>JAZORW010000164.1:0-13496 GCA_045656805.1 Eubacteriales bacterium
TCTCTTGTGGCAGTGGGGGCACCTCATGTGTCGGGTTCTGCCCACGTGCATGGAAAATGCAACTGAGGCATAGGTGGGGGTATATTTATGCCCGCATATCTCGCAGGCGTAGTAGCCTGCCACCTGCTCAATTTTCAAAATGAAGAAGCAGCCGATCAGGCAGGGGATAAGACCCGAGAGGGAGAGCAGGGTGATCTGCCAGCCCTCCAGTCCCGGTAGACACGCGGCAAAGATCGCGGGAACAATGAACAGCAAAAGAGACAGGGCAAGAATGACCCACTGCAGGGATAGCATACGGCGCGCCGTGGCTTCCTTTTCCTTTAGCAGCTCCAGCAGCTTCTGTTCTGTTTCTAAATGATAGTTTTCCATACTGACAACCTCTCCGTTTAATAGATCCTGTACGTGGATGCCCAAAATACTGCACAGGGGCAGCATCAGGGAGGAGTCGGGCATGGCACGTCCGGTTTCCCATTTGGAAACGGCACGGTCTGTGATATTCAGCTTCTCTGCCAGGGTCTGCTGGGTCAGCCCCACAGCCCGACGGCGGCTTGATATAAATTTTCCGATTTTAATCTGATCCATTGCCTTCTCCTTTCAATACTATTATAAAAAACAGAGTGAGGATTGTCTACATACCGTTAGTTGAGTGATTCTAGGTGGGAGATTTTAGCGTCTATTTTCTGCGTGGGCATCTAAACATCCTTTGTTTATACTATATCATAAGAGGGGATAGATATGCAACGCACAGGGAATGTCGGCTCATGAATTTTTTCAATTTTCTACTTGACAGGGGCAATACTTCGTGATATGATGTATATCGTAAGGAGGAGCATTCGATGGATATACAATTAAAGCGAGGAATGCTGGACGCCTGCGTGCTGGCCGCCATCAGGGATAAGGATTCCTACGGATACCAGATCATTAAGGATATGAGTTCCTTTATAGAGATGTCGGAGTCCACGCTGTACACCATTTTGAAGCGACTGGAGCTATCCGGGATGCTGACGGTGCGGCAGGAGGAATACGGCGGACGGCTGAGAAAATACTACCACATCACGCCTTTGGGCGTAGACCGCATAGAAAATTTTAAGAACGAATGGCGAGAGGTGATGGCCATGTATCGCTTCGTCACCAGGGAGGAGGCAGAGAATGAAAAAAACTGAATTTTTAGACGCTTTGCGTGCGAAGCTGTCCGGTCTCCCTCGGGAGGATCTGGAGGAGCGGCTGAGCTTCCTTGGCGAAATGATTGACGACCGCATGGAGGAGGGAATGACCGAGGAGGAGGCTGTCGCCCGGGTGGGCACCCCCCGTGAGATTGCAGAGCAGATCATTTCCGAGATCCCCCTCAAGAAGCTGGCGAAGGAAAAGATCAAAAATAAGCGACGCATGAGTGCCGCGGAGATCGTAGTGCTGATCCTGGGCTTCCCCTTGTGGTTTTCCCTTTTGGCGGCGGCCTTCTCCGTGCTGCTGGGCCTGTACGTCAGCATGTGGGCGGTGATCATTTCTCTGTGGGCAGCATGTGTGTCCTTTACGGTCGGTGCTCCTGCAGGGGCTGCGGCGGGAATTCTCATAATGTGTCAGGGATTTGTGCCGTCGGGCCTGGTGACCGTTGCCGCCGCTCTGGTGTGTGCGGGACTGGCCATTCCTACCTTCTATGGCTGTCTTGCCATTAGCAAGCTGGCCATTCGATTCACCAAGCGGATTCCTTATCTGATCAAGCGTTGCTTTGTAAGAGGAGGGGAGAAGGCATGAAAAAGAGTGCGATAATTTGCATGATCGTGGCCACTGCCCTTATTTTGGCAGGCTCCACGCTGTTCGTAGGCACCATGTGTGCCCTGGGCTGGGACTTTGGTCGTCTGGCCACTTCCGAGTATGAAGCTGTGACCCATGAGATCACAGATCCCTTTGACAAAATCGCCTATGAGGGAGATACGGCGGACGTAACCTTTGCTCTCTCCGAGGACGGGGTGTGCCGTGTGGAATGCCGGCAACGGGTGGATATTCCCTTTACCGTTTCGGTGGAGGATGGCACCTTGACCGTCAAGGCCCTGGATAACAGACGGTGGTATGAGCATATCGGTTTTGACTTTGGCACCACTTGGGTGACCGTATACCTGCCCCAGGGGGTATGCCCCGACCTGACCATGCGGCTCTCTACGGGTGACGTAGAGATTTCCCAGGGACTGACCTTTGGCGACGTGGATATCAAGGCTTCTACCGGTGACGTAACCTTCCGTGCACAGACCTGCGGAGATGTGATTATAAAGGTCAGCACGGGTGACGTAAGCCTGTCCTCTGTGACCCCGGGCAACGTGGATATTCAGGTTTCTACCGGCGACATAAGCCTGTCTGACGTGACCTGTGACAGCTTGACTGCCGAGGGTGACAGCTCAGACCTGACCCTGACCCGTGTAAACGTGGCACAAAGGCTGTGGGTGAAGCTGGATACGGGTGACGTGACCCTAAGCGGTGTGGACGCCGGTGAGATCTATATTGAAACCGACACGGGTGACGTGGAGGGCACACTGCTCAGCGAAAAGATCTTCCACGTGACCACCGATACGGGGGATGTCGACGTACCTCAGGGAACCACCGGCGGTATGTGCGAGATCACCACCGATACCGGGGATGTAAGGATCAGAATTTCGAACTGAGTGACCCGGCATTTTGGTACAACCGTAAATAAAAGGAACTACACCCAAAAGTGTAGTTCCTTTTGATTGTATAACGAAAACCACGCGATAGTCGTGTGGTTCAAAAGAGGTTAACCGATGAGAAAAATCCTCCGGTTGTGGTATAATTAGGATTGACCTGCCAGTCAAAACTAAGGAACACAAACGGAGGATTATCTATGAAAAAAGAGAGCATAGACACCAATATATTAGCACACACCTCATGGAATTGCAAGTATCACATTGTCTTTGCACCAAAGTATAGACGCAAGGTGTTTTTCGAAGAAAAACGGTTGGAGATAAGAGAGATATTGCGGAAATTATGCCAATGGAAAGGCGTAGAAATAATTGAAGGTGAAGTATGCCCAGACCATATACATATGCTGGTAAGCATCCCGCCCAAAATGAGCGTTTCGGGATTTATGGGTTATCTCAAAGGAAAAAGTGCACTTTTGATTTTTCAAAAGTGGGGGAATATGAAATTTGCCTACCGAAACCGCGAGTTTTGGTGCAAGGGATATTACGTAGATACCGTGGGGAAGAATACGAAAGCAATAAAGGAGTACATAGCAGACCAATTAAAACAAGATAGAGAGAGCGACCAGTTAGCAATGTTCGACCCACGGGACCCATTTATGGGTAGTAAGTAACAGTTGCATGGCTGGCAGGCCAATCTAAAACGCACTTGTGCGTCGCCAGTAACATCTAGGGTTCTACCCGAAAATGAAATACCCCCGGTTCTACCGGGGGATTTTTATTTCCAACGGAGGGGGAGGTTGAAAAAAGGGGAGGTTTGTGGTATAACACTATATAAGAAAGAAAAAGAGGATGCCAAAGTGAAGAAAATCATTGGAATTGCTCCTGCGGCCTTTGTGGGGAACCCCGACGAGAGCTGCATGGAGGATGTTTATAAGCTGGGTAACAACTATTGTAAGCGTGTGCAGGAGGCGGGGTGTATTCCCATGGGCCTGGCACCTGTGGACAACTGGCTGAGCCGGGAGGCCCTGGAGGCCTGCGACGGCTTCTTAGTACAGGGAGGAGCCAAGTTTTATCCCTATCATTTCCAAATTATCCACCACGCCATCGCCACGGGGAAGAAGTATTTTGGTATTTGCCTGGGGCAGCAGCTGATCTACGTATACCTGGAGCTAAAGCGCCGTGTGGAGGAGATGGGCTATACGGGAGATCTGGTGAAGGCAATCTGTGACTACCATGCTTCCCAGGGGCCCGGATTTACCGTGCAGGCAAGGGTGGAGGGACACCGCTATGACCGCCCCCCCAGAGGGAATGAAGACGTGGCAAAGCACGACGTGAGCGTAGTGCCGGGGACACTGCTCCACCGTGTGCTGGGGCGAGAGAGCATGCGTCTATGCTCCTTCCACCGTGTATGCACACCCCCCCATCAAGCTCTGGTGACCGTCAACGCATGGTCAGCCCTGGGCGACGGGGTGGTAGAGGGCACCGAGCTGGGAGAAAACGTTTTGGGCGTGCAGGGGCACCCCGAGGCAGACGGGCTGTTGCCAGAGCTGTTTAAGTTCCTTTCCGAGTAAAAGAAAAAAGAGCCATACGGGGTATGGCTCTTTTCATTTTTTACTTTCTGTACTCGGCGAACAGGGTGGGGTCTGCCTCGTCGCTAGGCTCTTCCACTGCCATCTGGGGACACTCTTCACCCATGATGGTTTTGTATAGCTCACGTGCGAAGAGGGTGTGCATCTCACGGATGGGATGGTTGCAGTTATTGGCAAGCAGGAGATTGATATCCTGGGTCTTGCTCATTTCCTTCCAGATAGCGTAGCAGTCGCAGATGGGGATGTCTCTCTCCCGGGCTACCTGGCGTGCAGCCTCCAGATATTCGTCCACACGGCCACCGTTCTGGTAGCGGGCGGTCTTCAGCCCGTAGTAGGTGGGGGGAACGCCCTCGGGCACTACGGTGTTCATCATGTTGGGGGTCATGTAAATCACCTGTGCCCCAGCCTCCAGACATCTGTCGAAGATGCCACTCAGGGACTTTACAAAGGTCTCCAGGGGCCAGTTCACGTCGTTCAGACCAAAGCACACGATCACCAGATCGGGGTGGTGGCACAGCACGTGACGGTCTAGGCGCTCCAGCGCCCAGCCGGCGGTAACGCCGCCGAAGCCGGCCTGCAGCATATTGACGGTAACGCAGGAGCCGTAGGCACGCAGCATCATTGCCAGCTGGTTCCAGTATACGGCGTCAAAGTCGTGTATCTTATCCTCAAAGGCACCGAAGGTGACGCTGTCACCCAGGGCAACGATATTGATGGGGCCGTGATCCATATAATAGGCATACTTGGAATCCAGCATTTCTCTGATAGTCATAACAAAAGTCCTTTCTTGAAAGTAAGCACCGCACAAAAATGCGGTGCTTAACGGTTTTTATTCAGTGGTGTAGTTATCGAAGTAACCCTGGATATATACGATGGGCGTACCCTTGTCGCCGGAGCCGGAGGTCAGGTCGCACAGAGAGCCGATCAGGTCGGTGAGCTGACGGGGGGTGGTACCCTCGCTCATCATGTTACCCACCAGATCCTGCTCCTTCTCCTGAATTCTTGCCTTGATGGCCTCCTTCAGGTCGTCACCGGACAGGGCGGCGAAATCGTTATCTGCCAGATACTTCAGCTTCAATTCATTAGGGGTACCCTCCAGACCTGCGGTGTAGGCAGGAGAAACAACGGGGTCAGCCAGCTCCCAGATCTTGCCCACGGGATCCTTGAAGGCACCGTCGCCGTATACCATAACCTCAACCAGCTTACCGGTTTCCTTCAGCAGGCGAGCCTGAATATCCTCTACCAGAGCCTGACAGTCACGGGGGAACAGCTTAACCTGATCCTCGGTTGCCTTGTTAGAGCCCAGAAGGCCATACTCGGGGTTATAGCCGCTGCCGTTTACAGGGGCGGTCAGGATCTCGTCGATGCCGTAAACAGTCTCGGCGCCAGCCTCCTTCAGGATGCGCTTGGTACGGGCACGGGTGTGAATATCGCAGCTGAGAACGTCCTTGGTATAAGAGAGGATGGCACGGGGATCGTTGGCGAATACTACCTCGAATTCAGCCCCGCATTCCTTTACCAGGTTCTCATAGAACTCAATATAGTCAACGCCGGTGAAGCGATGCTTCTCATAGCCGAACAGCTCACGGTAACGCTTGATGTCCAGAACGTCACGGTAAGGATCTACGCCGTTTCTATCCAGGGCATCCAGGCTCACCAGATGGTTACCCACCTCGTCGGAGGGGTAGGAAAGCATCAGCACCACCTTCTTCACGCCCGTGGCAATACCCTTCAGGCAGACGGAGAAGCGGTTACGGCTGAGGATGGGGAAAATAACGCCCACGGTTCCACGGGGGAACTTGGCACGGACGTCAGCGGCAATTTGGTCAACAGAGGCATAGTTGCCCTGCGCGCGAGCCACGATTGCCTCGGTCATAGCCACGATATCGCGGTTACGTACCTTAAAACCGTCGTCTGCAGAAGCATCTAAAACGGTCTTGGTTACGATCTCGACCAGATCGTCACCACTGCGGATAATGGGGGCTCGCAGACCTCTTGAAACGGTGCCTACCATACGGCTCATAGAAACACTCCTTTTCGCCCCATAGGGGCGAGCACAAAAATTACTTTTACATTATAGCAAAAGACACCCCCATTGTAAACAATTTTTTTGAAAAAATGTTGCTTTTGGGGCAAATAAAATCCCGGAAGTTGTGTGTGCCGTCTTGCTCTTGGGGCAAAAAACTGCTATACTGATAGGGAAAAAAGCTAAGAGGTGCCTATGAGATATTCTGCAATTGTGTTTGATCTGGACGGAACGCTCCTGAATACCCTCCACGACCTGACGGGATGCGTCAACTATGCCATGCGCGTTCACGGTATGCCCGAGAGGACCCTGGACGAGGTACGGATGTTCGTGGGACGTGGCATTCGCTATATGCTGTCTTGTGCCGTGCCCGGGGGGGAGGATAATCCTCACTTCGAAGAAGTGATGACCACCTTTATGCCCTATTATGAAGAGCACTGTGCCGACCTGACGGCCCCCTATGAGGGCATTGGGGAACTGCTGGATCTGCTCAGCGAAAGGGGCGTGAAGATGTGCGTGGTTACCAACAAGGTACAGAAGGCAGCAGAGGAGCTGGTGGCAGAGATGTTCCCCAAAATCCCCTTTGTCATTGGCGACAGCCCTGCCGTGCGTAAAAAGCCAGCCCCCGATGGAGTATGGCTGGCACTGGAGAAAATGGGTGTGAAGAAAGAGGACGCCGCCTACGTGGGAGATAGTGACGTGGACTATGCCACCGCAAAAAATGCGGCTCTACCTTGTCTGTCCGTTCTCTGGGGCTTCCGCACCAGAGACCAGCTGGAGGCAGAGGGCGCAGACACCTTTTTCTACACCCCCGAAGAGCTGGGCAGATACATTCTGGGTGAGTAAAAAACAAAGTGAAAACAAAAGAGAGAGCGGGCGCTCTCTCTTTTTTCTTTTTTTCGGTTTATTCCCCGAACTCTGCCAGAGTGACGCCGGGGTTCTGATCCAAAAACCAGCCGATCATATACTCACTGCGGAAGAGGATAAAGTTGTTTCCACGCACGTCCTGCACCCACTTGTTGTCATAGAATTTCAGGCCCTTGGGATCCTGGGGGGTAACGATACGGCGAATGGCGCCGAAGGGCTGGGGGGTCTTCAGGTATTCTACGTTATATTCCTGCTTCATGCGGAATTCCAGCACGTCAAACTGCAGGGTGCCTACTACACCTACGGTGACACGCTCCATGGAGGCACCGGGCTCAAAGAACATCTGGATGGCACCCTCCTGGGCGATCTGGGTCATACCCTTGGCAAACTGCTTTCGCTTCATGCTGTCTACCTGCTCTACCATCATGAAATGCTCGGGGGCGAAGGTAGGAATGCCCTCGAAGCGGATCTTGTGAGAGGGAGAGCAGATGGTATCGCCGATGGAATAGATACCGGGGTCAAATACACCGATAATATCCCCTGCGTAGGCGGTGTCAATGACGGCACGCTCCTGCGCCATCATCTGCTGGGGCTGGGACAGCTTCAGGGTCTTTCCGCCCTGTACGTGGTAGTATTCCTCAGAACGGTCGAACTTACCCGACACGATACGCATAAAAGCAATGCGGTCACGGTGGGCACGGTTCATGTTTGCCTGAATTTTGAAAACGAAGGCGGAGAATGCCTCGTCGGTAGGCTCTACCGTTCCCTCCTCACAGTGGCGGGGGAGGGGAGGCGTGGTGAGAGTTAGGAAGCTCTTCAAAAAGGGCTCGACGCCAAAATTGTTCAAGGCGGAGCCAAAGAATACAGGGGAAAGCTTACCTGCCCGTACTGCCTCGGCATCAAAGTCAAAGCAGGCACCGTCCAGCAGCTCTACCTGCTCTACCAGATCGTTTCTCTGATATTCGTCGATGAGATCAGACAGCTTATCCAGCTCGTTCAGGGGGCATTTAATGGCGGATAGCTTCTTACCGCCTGCGTGGAACTCGTTAAACGCCAGCACCTCCTGGTTTTCTCTATCGTACACGCCACGGAAATCCTTACCGCAGCCGATGGGCCAGTTCATGGGATAGGTGCCGATGCCGAATTCCTTTTCCAGCTCGTCCAGCAAATCAAAGGGGTCTCTTGCCTCACGGTCCAGCTTATTAATAAAGGTAAAGATGGGAATGTGCCGCATGGCACAGACCTTAAACAGCTTCCTGGTCTGGGGCTCAATACCCTTAGCGGCGTCGATGACCATGACGGCACTGTCTGCTGCCATCAGGGTGCGGTAGGTATCCTCGGAGAAGTCCTGGTGCCCGGGGGTATCCAGAATATTGATGCAGTAGCCGTCATACTCAAACTGCATCACAGAGGAGGTCACCGAGATACCGCGCTGCTTCTCCAGCTCCATCCAGTCGGAGACGGCGTGGCGGTCACCCTGCTTACCCTTTACAGAGCCTGCATTCTGGATAGCACCCCCGTATAGCAGTAGCTTTTCCGTCAGGGTAGTCTTACCTGCGTCGGGGTGGGAGATAATGGCGAAGGTCCGCCTGCGGTTTATTTCCTGTAAATGGTCCATAGTGTATCCTTGTCTAAAAAATCTTATCGTGGGTTAGCCCTGACGAAGAATGCAGAGCAGCTTCTCAAAGTCGGGGGGAAGGGGGCAGGAGAAGTGCATTTTCTCCCCTGTACGGGGGTGGGTGAAGGAAAGCTCGCCTGCATGAAGAGCCTGCCCTGACAGGAGGGCGGCGTGGGTCTTTTCAAAGGTGGTGCGGTTGCCACCGTATACCGTATCCCCCAGCAGTGGATGACCGAGAGACGCCATGTGCACACGGATCTGATGGGTCCTCCCCGTTTCCAGCCGTAGCTTTAGATAGGTGATGGGACCAAAGTCCTCCAGCACCTGATAGTGGGTCACAGCCTCTCTGACCCCGGGGTGGGTGAGGGGCAGAACAGCCATCCGCTTTCTATCCGTGGGATGGCGGCCGATGGGGGCGTCTACTGTGCCCGCCTCCTGGCGGAAGCCACCGTTTGCCAGGGCGAAATAGATACGGCTGACGCCGTGGGTCTTCAGCTGGTCGCTGAGCCCCCTGTGGGCCAGGTCGTTTTTCGCCACCACCAAAAGACCGCTGGTGTCCTTATCAATGCGGTGGACGATGCCGGGGCGTAATTCTCCCCCGATGCCTGACAGCTGTCCCTTGCAGTGGGAGAGCAGTGCGTTGACCAGGGTTCCGTCCGGGTTGCCCGCTGCGGGGTGTACCACCATACCGCTGGGTTTGTTGATCACCAAAAGGTCGCTGTCCTCCCAGATCACGTCCAGGGGAATATCCTGGGGGATAGCAGTAGGCTCTGTGGGCTCACTTAGAGTCAGGGTCAGGGTCTGTCCCACCTCCAAGAGGTCCTTTTTCTTCACGGGTCGACCCTCGCAGCTCACCCCGCCCTCCTCGCACAGGCGCGCGGCGGCAGTTCTGGAAAGGTCGGTGAGGGAGGCAATACACTGGTCAGCCCGCATACCCTCCCGGGTGACGGTGACGGTGATTGTCATGGCTCCTCCTTGTCACACTGTGGCAGGGGCTTTTTCTTTTTCGCCTCGGCCAGAAGCTGTAAAAACAGGGAGAGGAACATCATAGCTGCCCCTACGCTGACAAAGGAGTCAGCCCCGTTAAAGATGGCGAAATTGATGAGGGTAAAGTCGATGAAATCTACCACGTAGCCCAGTACCACACGGTCGATCATATTGCCGATTCCCCCACCGATCACCAGGGTGAGACCCCCGTCGAAGAGGGGGATGCGTTCCTTCTTTGCAAACAGGTAAATAATGAACAGGGTAATGCCAATGGTGGATACCACCATAAAGACTGCCCGATTGTCCGCCAGCATGCCGAAGGCGGCACCACGGTTTTCAAGATAGGTCAGGTGCAGAACGTCCTTCCACAGAGGAAGGGTGTCAATGGGCTCCAGATAGGCGATGGCCAGTAGCTTCGTCACCTGGTCCAGCAGCACGCACAGGGCGATGACCAGAACCAAGTACCGTCTTTCTATAATGCCCTTTAGCAGATTTTTGGCACCGCCCGAAATAGCGGTGCCCAGGCGGGAGAATAACTGCTTCACAACAGACTCCTTACAGCGTAATAGTTGGCAAAATGGAGGTGAGGATCGCCAGGATCATAAAGGTGATGAAAAAGGGAATGTCCAGCACCATACGGTCGAGAGAGCGGATCTTACTGCACACGAAACGGGCAGGCAGGATGATAGGCTCTGTCACCAGCACCAGAAACATCATCAGGCGATTATTCTCATCCTGGATGAACCAGGAAAGGATAGCACGTGCCAGCATAGCCAGGTGGAAAAAGCCCAGGAAAAGCTGTACCGTGCGGAAAAACAAGTACAGAAGCGTTTCCAGCATTATACACCTAGGTTAGGGGTGCCGCTGACGTCCACGTTTTTGGGAGAAATGATAAAGGTGGTGACAGACACCCGCTTCATCTGGCACTCAGCCACGAAGGATACCCCGGTCAAAAAGTCGGTGATGCGACGGGTGGTCTCACGGTCTGCTGCCTCCAGGTTTAAGAACACGGTGCAGCCGTCCAAGAGGTACTTTGCAATGGTAGTCACCTCACGGAAGGAGGTGGGGCGTGCCACCTTCAGCTCAATATTATTGCCCCCCAGGCTCAGCCCCTCAGCGGCGGGGGTAGTGGGTGCAGGGGTGACAGGGGTCTGGGGCGCCACGGGCTCCTGGGTGAAATAGCTGTCGTTGTCGTAGGCGTCGTATTCGTTTTTCTTCGTCCAGAATGGCATGGGTGCGTCTCCTATCGTGTTAATGTGTATCGTTTTGGCCAAAGAATGCACGGCCGATGCGGATCATGTTAGCGCCCTCCTCCATGGCAACCCGCCAGGAGCTGCTCATTCCCATGGAGAGAACAGGCTTGTCCCCCAGGCGACCCCGGGATGCCAGGGTATCAAAGAGGGCGCGGGTCAGGCGGAAGTAGGGGCGGCTGTCCTCAGGGGTGGGGGACAGGGGTGCCATGGTCATAAGACCACGGGGGCGAATGTGGGGGAAATCAGACAGGGCATCTAAGAATGCAGGCACCTCCTCGGGAAGTAGCCCTCCCTTTGCCTCTTCTCTGCCACTGTTGACCTCAATCAGGCAATCTACCGTGGCGTCACGCCGTGCTGCCTGTTTTTCGATCTCGGCCGCCAAACGCAGGGAGTCAAGGGACTGGATCAAATCTGTGAGCCCTGCTATGTGCTTCACCTTATTGGTTTGCAGAGAACCGATCAGGTGGAAGGTGGGGGTGTAGCCCGCCTCCAGCAGCAGGGTGCGTCGGGCGAGGAACAGAGAGGTGCGATTTTCAGCCAGATGGGACACCAGCCCCGTGGAAAAGAGGGACAAAACCTCCTCATCCGTGGCACTCTTAGTCACTGCCACTACGGTGGGGGTGGGAACCCCCAGATGCCGGGCGAGCTGCTCCACCTCGCCCAGGATGCGGCGGGCATTTTCTATTGACATATTCACTCTCACCCCCATGCGTACGCCGGCGTAACTTTTCAAGTTAGTATAACATAGGGGGGGGCGGGATTGCAACAGTTTTGGTGAAATTCCCCTTTTAGGGGAGCTTCTCCCTTGCTTTTCCTTGACAAAGGGGGATGAGACTGGTACAATGGAGGGGAATAAAAATTCGAGGTACCATCATGAAGATTTTACCCCTTAAGGGCACCTGTGACTACCTGCCCCGTCAGGTAGCCCTGCGTGACTATTTGCAGAACACCATTCTGTCTGTATACCGCCGTGCAGGCTATGAGCGGATCTCCACCCCCGCCATCGAGGATATTGAGAATATCGACAAGAGCGAGGGCGGCGACAATCTGAACCTGATCTTCAAGATCCAGAAGCGTGGAGAGAAGCTGGAGGAGGCCCTGGCCAGCGAAGGCAAGGAGGCACTGTGTGATATGGGTCTGCGCTATGATCTGACCCTGCCCCTGACCCGCTACTATGCCAACAACCGTGCACATCTTTTGACCCCTGCCAAGTGTATTCAGACCGACCGCGTGTGGAGAGCAGAGCGGCCCCAGAAGGGCAGACTGCGTGAATTCGTGCAGTGCGATATTGATATACTGGGCTCCTCCTCGCCAACCTGTGAGGTGGATCTCATCGTCACCACCGTGAAGGCTCTGTCTCAGGTGGGGATGGAAAACTTTACCGTGCATATTAACGATCGCTCTCTTTTGACCCAGCTGCTGGCCAATCTGGGCGTGCCCGCCGAGTCTACCGATACGGTATGCATTACTCTGGATAAGCTGGACAAGATCGGCATCGAGGGCATCCGTGCCGAGCTCTCCGGAAAGCTGGAGGATAGCGCCATCGTGGACAGACTGTGTGAGCTGATGGCAGAGGGTGACGTGACCCTGGAGAAGGCAGAGAGCTATCTCACCGACCCTGCCCCCGCCGAGAGACTTCGCTATATTATGTCCACCGCCGCCGCTCTTATGGGGGAGGGTGCGTGCCTGAAATTTGACCTGACCCTCATCCGTGGCCAGGGCTACTATACCGGCCCCGTGTTTGAGGTAAGATGCCGAGAATTCCGCGGTGCCATCGCAGGTGGCGGACGTTATGACCGCCTGATCGGCAAGTTTTTGGGTGAAGAGGTGCCTGCCGTTGGCTTCTCCATCGGATTTGAGCGTATCTGTGCCATTTTGGCAGACAGAGGCTTTGTGCCTCCCACCAGCCGCCGCAGAATCGCTATGCTGTACTATCCCGACCAGATGATCGAGGCAGAGGCGGTGGCAGAAGAGCTGCGTGCGGATGCAGACGTGAGCCTGATCGAAAAGACGGGCAAGGTAGGAAAGCTGATCGCCCGCCTGGCAGAGCATGGCTTTGACGCTGTGGCTGAGATCGGCCGTGAGGGATATACCCTGAAGGAGCTGACCTGATGGTGGCAAAGGAGCTGCCCTCTGTGGGGGCGCTGGCATTCCTTGGGGACGGTGTGCATACCCTGTATATCAGGCGTGTCCTGGTGAAAAAGGGGATCTCCCATTCAGGAGACCTGAACCGTGAGGCGGTGAAATACGTCAGTGCCCCGGGGCAGGCAGAGGCCTTCGCCCGCATCCAGCCCCACCTGACCGAGGAGGAGGGGGACGTATTCCGCCGAGCCAGGAACTCTACCCATATCCACACGCCGAAGCATTTATCCGGTGAGGTTTACCGCACTGCCACAGGCTTTGAGGCGGTTTTGGGGATGCTGTCCTATACGGGGAACACCCAGAGGATAGAGGAGCTATTGGGAATAGCTTACGAAGAGCAGCTTTAACTGAACATGCAAAAAG
>JAZORW010000165.1:0-3335 GCA_045656805.1 Eubacteriales bacterium
GATCTACGTAGAGCGTCCCGCAAACTCCCAGCCTGCTACCGACGTAGTAGACGAGTGCGAGAGCGATGATTGATTTCACCCAAACGATTGCCGCTATCGCAACCCCACCCGGTAAGGGTGGGGTTGCCCTTATCCGCATCAGTGGCAAGGGTGCCTTTGAGGTAGCAGATAAGTGTCTGAAAACCCGCAGTGGTGCCTCCTTCTCTGCCATGTCCCCCCGCCGTGCTGTCCGTGTGGATATTTGCATGGGGGACGAGGTGGTGGACGACGGCCTGGCCACCAGCTTCCCCGCCCCCGCCTCCTATACGGGCGAGGATACGGTGGAGATCACCTGCCACGGCGGCGTGCTGGTAACCCGCACGGTGCTGGAGGCGGTTTTGGCGGCCGGTGCCCGTATGGCAGAGGCTGGCGAATTTACCCGCCGCGCCTACCTTAGCGGCAGCCTGTCGCTGACCGAGGCAGAGGCGATTGCAGACCTGCTGGAGGCACAGTCCCGTGGGCAGATCCGCCTTGCCTCTCGCGAAAGCAGAGGACGCCTGGGGGATGCCCTGGACCGACTGCATGGGGAGGTAGTGCTACTGCTTTCCTCCCTCTTTGCCACCATTGATTATCCCGAGGAGGATCTGGCAGAGCTGGGTGATGCCCAGCTGTGTCAGAGGCTGTCTGCCATCTTGACCCAAATGGACCGCCTGCTGGCAACCTATGCCACGGGTCGTACCGTCACCGAGGGAATTGCCACTGTCATCTGTGGCAGACCCAACGTGGGTAAATCCTCTCTCTATAACCTTCTATGCTGTGAGGATGCCGCCATCGTTACCGACGTGGCAGGCACCACCCGTGACGTGCTGGAGCACACCGTGGCACTGGGAGATATGAAGCTGCGCCTGTGGGATACCGCAGGCATCCGTGAAACCGCCGACCCCGTGGAGAGGCTGGGTGTTCAACGCTCCCGCGCCATGATGGAAAAGGCTGAGCTGGTGCTGGCGGTCTTCGATAGCTCTGCCCCCCTGACAGAGGAAGACCTGACCCTCATAGACACCCTCCGTACCCTGCCCTCCACGGTAATTGCCATTCTCAATAAATCCGACCTACCCACCAGCGATATGCAGGTGGTGAAGGACGCCTTCCCCCACTGCCTGACCCTGTCAGCCAAGGAGGGGGATACCACCTCTCTGGAGGCTAAGATCTCCGCCCTGTTTACAGACGGAGAGCTGCAGATCGGTATTGACCCCATTCTCAGCAGTGTAAGACAATTCACCTCTCTTAGCGAGGCACGGTCCCTGGTGGCCAGTACCCTGTCTGCCCTGGAGGCAGGGGTATGTGCCGACGTTGCCTGCTCTGACCTGGAGCTGGCACTGGGTGCCCTGGGGCGTCTGGACGGCCGTGAGGTCAGCCAAGAGGTAGTAGACGGAATTTTCTCCCATTTCTGTGTAGGTAAATGATATGGAAACCAAACGCTTTACCAAAAATGACAGTGGCTTTACGTGCCTGAATTGCGGCAAAGAGGTTCTGCCCCTGGGCTTCACCTCTCGCAATCATTGCCCCTTCTGCCTTGCCTCTCTCCACGTGGACGTTTTGCCCGGGGACCGTGCCAACCCCTGCGGCGGCATTATGCTGCCCTATCGGGCAGAGCCCGACGCAAAGCGTGGCTTTATTATCTACCATCGCTGCACCAAGTGTGGTGAAACGGGCAGAAACCGCGCCGCCCACCAGGCCAAGGTCCAGCCCGACGACACCTCCCTTCTGATAGCCCTCACCGCAGGAAACTATCCGCTGGGGAATAACTGACTGATTGCTATGACTATGGAATTAAACGATGCGATTATCAGGCGAATTCAAGAAATTTGCGAAGAAAGAGGGAGCAACGTTTGCGATATTGCTTTGAACGGCGGAATGTCACCCTCTGCAATCTATGACCTCATCAAAGGCAGAACAAAATGCTCCAAGGTCGTAACCGTGAAGCGGTTTTGTGAAGGGGCTGGCATCACTTTATCGGAATTCTTTGACAGAGAGTATTTTAACATCCCCGAAGAAGACTAATCTAATGAAAAAGCACTTATGGTCATGTCCATAAGTGCTTATTTTTTATTTACCAAAGCTAAAGCTACCCTGCAAAACTGCAAAAAACACCAGCATCGCCACAGCCAAAAGGCATAGAGACAGCTTCATCATCGGCACCTTGACAGTCTTGGTGCCCACGTTCCCACAAGAGGGTCTTGGGGGCAACAGCCCCGATTTGGTAATGGCACGGCTCACGCTCTTATACAATAGCATCACCACGCCCATATTTACCAGTCCCTTAATGGCATTGAAGGGCAGTAGCAGGGTGGGGATCAGATCCTTCACCACGCCCACGTCCACACCCATATACCTGGGAGTGATCAGCAGATTGGCAGGGAGCATCACCGCCACCAATGCCACGGCACCTGAGAACAGTGCTATAATAGCACCCCCCATAGTGCGGCGAATGCGGTAGATTGCACCTGCGGTCCCTGCAAAGGATGCCGCCGCCAAGAAGTTCATAATGCAACCATACCAGCCCGTATCGCTGAGGGTTGCCAGCTCCAGAAGAGCCAAAACAGCCGCCATAAGAACCCCCCACAGGGGACCCAGATACATGGCACCGATGGCCAGAATGGCGTCCTTCAACTCAAAGGTTAGGAACATCACGTTAAAGTGCAGAAGGAAGCGGCACAGATACGCCACCGCCACGAATACTGCCGCCGCTACCAAGCGACGGAGCCTGAGAGAAGATGCAGAGTAGTTGTTCATGATTTGCCTTTCCGGGACAAAAAAAGCCCATGCCAAAAGGGGCATGCGGCTTCATGGGTATACACCCGTGATAAGTCCCATCTTTTTTCATCCGGACTGTACCGTCGGTGGAGGATTCTAACCCCCTCAGCGTTAGCTCGCGGACTCGTGCAAAACATAAAGCGTTACACATCACCGCCGGTATGGAATTGCCTCTCGGCTCACCAAACCCCAAAGATAAACTTATGCAATTGTATGGATTTATATCCTGTTAATATAAAATGGAAATCGGGCACTTTCGTGCCCGATTTCTCGGACAGAGCGATTTCTCCCTCTGGGTAAAATTACTCGATGATCTCGGTAACCTTACCGGAACCTACGGTACGGCCGCCTTCACGGATAGCGAAGTTCAGACCGGTCTCGATAGCGATGGGGGTGATCAGCTCTACGGTCATGGTAACGTTGTCACCGGGACGGCACATCTGAACGTCAGCCTCCAGACCGATGATACCGGTAACGTCGGTAGTTCTGAAGTAGAACTGAGGTCTGTAACCGGCAACGAAGGGCTTTTGACGGCCGCCTTC
>JAZORW010000166.1:0-2878 GCA_045656805.1 Eubacteriales bacterium
GACGCAAATCAGATATTCGACTGGTCTGGTCTGTTTCTGTAACCCTGCCCTTGACGGCAGGCCAGCTGGCGCGTGTGGCGGCGGGTAAAATTCCCCACCTGTCGTGTCTAAAGCAAGAAGAAATTCCTGCCCCTACGGGAAAGACACCCTTGCCCCATCCCCCTGTGGTTGTGGGCAGCGGGCCCGCAGGCCTTTTTGCCGCACTGTATCTTGCCCGCCATGGCTACCGCCCCATTCTGCTGGAGCGGGGTGGGTGCGTGGAGGAAAGACGGGCGGCAATCGACGCCCTGACCCGTGACCGTGTTCTGGATCCCGAAACCAACGTGCAGTTCGGTGCAGGCGGTGCGGGCACATTTTCTGACGGTAAGCTGGTCACCCGAGTGAACCACCCCTTGACGGCTGCCGTTATGGATACCTTCGTGGCATTTGGTGCCCCCGAGGAGATCCGCATTCAGGCAAAGCCCCATATTGGCACGGACATTTTGTCCGTGGTAGTGGGACGGATGCTGGATGAGGTTATTGCTTTGGGCGGACAAGTTCATTATCATACCCGCTTGACCCGTATTCTGCGCCACGGAGAGCAGGTAGTGGGGGTGGAAACCAATCAGGGCACCATCTCTACGGGTGCGGTGATCCTGGCAACAGGTCACAGCGCCAGAGACACCTATATGCATCTCATAGAGGAGGGGTATGCCCTGGAGGCAAAGCCCTTTTCCGTGGGTGTAAGAGTAGAGCATCTGCAGTCTGATATCGACGCCGCTATGTTCGGTGAGCATGCAGGGCATCCCGCCCTGGGGCATGCAGAATACCATCTCTCCCATAACACGGCACAGAGGGGCGTGTATTCCTTCTGTATGTGTCCCGGTGGTTACGTAATGGCTGCCACCAGTGAGGAGGGGGGCGTGGTGGTCAACGGTATGTCCTACCACAGCCGCGACGGCAAAAATGCCAACAGTGCTATAGCTGTGTCCGTCCTGCCCTCTGATTTTGGCGGCAGTCCCATCGCGGCTATGGAATTCCAGAGAAAGATCGAACGCATGGCGTTCGTCGCCGGTGGCGGAGATTACAGTGCCCCCGTGACCCTTTTGGGAGACTTCCTGGAGGGGAAGCAGGCAACCACCACCCCCGGAAAAATACAACCCACATATATGGACGGTCAGGGTTACCGTCTATCCTCTCCCGATGCCTATTTGCCTTCCTTTGTGGCAGAGGCACTTCGGGGTGCATTCCCGGCTTTTGAAAAGAAAATTGAGGGCTTTAGTCACCCTCAGGCAGTTCTCAGCGGGGCAGAGACCCGCACCTCGGCACCTATTCGCATTCTGCGCCATCCTGAGACCCGTACCGCCGTCGGCACCACCAACCTGTATCCTGCAGGTGAGGGGGCCGGCTATGCCGGTGGAATTACCAGTGCTGCCCTTGACGGCCTGGGTGCCGCTATTGCCTTGGCATCCGTATGGGCACCGTGTGCCGGATAACACTCGATAATTTATGAAAGGCGGCTTTGCCGCAAGGTATTTATAATATGCAAGAACAACTCTCCGCCAAAAGGGAGAAGGTGTGGAACGTCCGTGCGGACATCAACCCACCTGACCGTGATAAGGTAGAGAGGCTACAGGAGACCCTGGGACTTTCCTCTGTGGTCAGCACGTTGCTGGCTCTCAGAGGGTATGATAGCCCAAGCTCTGCCTCCGACTTCCTCTACCTAAAAACTGAAATGCTGTGTGATCCCTTTGCCATGATGGATATGGAAAAGGGCGTATTGCGTATTTCTCAGGCCCTGGAAAAGGGCGAAAAGATCGTGATCTACGGAGATTACGACGTGGACGGCGTTACAGCCGTTTGCATTCTGTATCTGTATCTTAAGAGCAAGTGTGCCAACATCGAGTACTACATTCCCAACCGTATGGGTGAGGGCTACGGTGTGACGGTTGCCGCCGTGGATCGGCTGGCAGACGAGGGGGCAACCCTGATCATCACCGTGGACACGGGCATCACTGCTGCCGAGGAGGTAGCACACGCCGCTACACGGAACGTGGATTTCGTGGTAACTGACCACCATGAGTGCCGCTCTGATCTGCCCCGGGCGTGTGCGGTGATCAATCCCCATAGGCCAGACGATACGTATCCTTTCCCCGATCTGGCGGGTGTTGGTGTGGTCTTTAAGCTGCTGTGTGCCCTAGAGAAGCATCTGTCCGGCGACAGTCTGTATGAGTGTGTCGGGCGTGTTTGCAATGCGTATGCAGACCTGGTGGCCATCGGTACCGTTGCAGACGTTATGCCTGTCAAGGGCGAAAATAAGATCATCATCAAGTACGGCCTTTCCCTGATTTCCGAAACACGGCGTCCCGGGCTTAAGGCACTTCTGGAGGCTGTCAGTGCTAACCCGGATGATAAAAAGCCTAAGAAGAAGGCTAAGATTACCTCCGGCTTTATCGGCTTTACCATTGCCCCCCGCATCAATGCGGCAGGACGCATTCGTTCTGCGTCTGAAGCAGTAGAGCTGTTCCTTTGCGAAGAGGAGGAAAAGGCGGCGTATCTGGCAGAGCAGCTGTGCGAGGCTAACCGTGAGCGACAGGCAGAGGAGAACCGCATTACCCAAGAGGCGTATGAGAAGATCGCCGCAGAGCACGATCTGAGCCGTGAGAGAGTGATCGTTTTAGACAGTGATAGCTGGCATCACGGCATTATAGGAATTGTATCCTCCCGTATCACCGAGCATTACGGTCTGCCCTCCATCCTCATTTCCTTTGACGGCTCAGTCCAGAACGATATGCCTACGGCGGACGATATCGGTAAAGGCTCGGGACGTAGCGTCAAGGGCATGAATCTGGTAGAGTCCCTGATGGCCTGCGACGATCTGCTCATCCGCTTCGGCGGT
>JAZORW010000167.1:0-2952 GCA_045656805.1 Eubacteriales bacterium
CCAATTACGATCAGATGGGTGTTACCACCCAAGATGCTCTTTCCGAAGATGCACTGACAGTATGGCATGCATCCGGTCGTGACCAGACCAGAGTTATCAGAAACCTGATCGATACATATTTTGCAGATTATTGTGCTGCCAATAATTTCGGAGAGGTTCCCGTATCTCTGAAGCTGGTTTCCGGCGGTTCTCTGCTTCCCTCCATTCTGGCGGGTAGCGGTCCTGACATCTATCTGGGTGTAGACTCCGGTACCATTATCAACTACGCGATCCGTGATGCTGTCGTATCCGTTAACGAAGTGACCACGGCGGAAGAACGGGCGGAGATCATGTCCCGCTTCGACGATGCGGCAGTACAGTCCATTTCTCTGCACGTAGACGGCGAGTACATGACCTACGGTGTTCCCCAGACCATGTCCTTCGCTATGATGTTCTATCGCATCGACTCTCTGGTAGAGCTGAATGCAGACGTTCCCGAGACCTGGGATGACCTGATGAACCTTCTGCCTGCCCTCCAGGCAAACAACATGGAGGTGGGTCTGAGCTACGGTCTGGCACTAGACTTCTTCCTCTATCAGATGGGCGGTAACATGTGGCGTTATACCGAGGATCCTGCCTCTCCGTATGCAGGTGCCAAGATCGGTCTGGACACCAACGAGGGCTTTGCAGCATTTGAATACTGTGCCAGCCTGTACACCGAGTATTCCTTCCCCGTCAGCTTCGACTCTGCAAACCGTTTCCGTACCGGTGAAATGCCCATTATCGTTCAGGACTACGTAGGTGGCTACAACGTGCTGATCGTATACGCCACTGAGTTGAACGGTCTGTGGTCCTTCTCCAAGATCCCCGGCACCGTAAGAACCAATGAAAACGGTGACGAGTACGTAGACCATACCGCTATCATCGGTGTTTCCTCCTCCATCATTCCTTCTAACAATACTCGCCCCGAGCAGAAGCTGAAGAATGCATGGAAGTACATGAGCTGGTGCTCCGGTGCTCAGTACAGCAGTGAGTATGCAAACCGCATGGTATCCATCCTGGGTCCCTCTGCTAAGCACGGTGCCGCAAACCTGGAGGCAATGAAGGATATGTCCTGGACCTCTCAGGAGCTGGACGCCATCTACGAGCAGATCGAATGGCTGGATGCTATCATTCCCTATCCCGGCTCTTACATCATCAGCCGTTACGTCAGCTTCGCCTTCCTGGCAGCTGTAAATGACGGTGCAGACGCCGTAGACTCCCTCCGTAGCTATATTGATATCATCAATGATGAGATCACGCGTAAGCGTCAGGAATTTGATATGGCCGTAGGCGATCCTCCCCAGGCCGACTAAACGCGTCATGCCGAGTTTATTAAATAAGGAGAAAAAGTATGTCTAATAATGCTGTGGATACCGAAAACAGACCGGTATCCCGTCCTGAATTGACGCGTAGACAGTGGATATGGAAAGAAATGAAACGGAACAAGGTTGCCTACCTGATGGCAGGTCCCTTCATGGTTCTGTTCCTGATCTTCACCGTCCTGCCCGTTTTCCTGTCGGCCTTCTTCAGCTTGACCAACTTCAACATGCTGCAGACACCCGAGCTGGTAGGTCTGGATAACTATATCACTCTGTTTACCGGGGACGAAATCTTTTTGAAGTGCTGCCAGAACACTCTGGTATTCGCATCTGTTATTGGTCCCGTGTCTTACCTGATGTCTTTGATGATCGCATGGTTCATCAATGAGCTTCCTCCCAAGATCCGTGCGGTGATCACCCTGATCTTCTATGCTCCCTCTATTTCCGGTAACGTGTACCTGATTTGGGGTACCCTGTTCTCCGGCGACGCCTATGGTTGGGTCAATGCGTGGGGTGTGAAGCTGGGTCTGCTGGATGCCCCCAAGCTGTGGTTCTCTACCGAAGAGTACGTTATGCCCCTGTGTATCGTGGTTGCTCTTTGGACCTCTCTGGGCACCTCCTTCCTGGCATTTATTGCAGGTCTGCAGGGCGTTGACCGTTCTCTGTTCGAGGCCGGTGCCGTAGACGGTGTTAAGAACCGCTGGCAGGAGCTGTGGTACATCACCCTGCCCAGCATGCGTCCTCAGCTGATGTTCGGTGCCGTGCTGTCCATTACCGGTGCCTTTGGCTTCGGCGGTGTTGTAGACGCCCTGTGCGGTAACCCCTCTGTAAACTACGCAGGTCATACCATCATGCACCATTTGGGTGACTACGGTGGTGCCAGATTTGAGGTTGGTTATGCCTCTGCTATCGCCGTAATCCTGTTTGTGGTCATGATTTCCTGTAACGCTGTAATTAAGCGTGCCCTGTCGAAGGTAGGTGAGTAAGATGACAGAAGCAAAGAAGTATAAGAAAATACGAATTCGCGGTCATCGAGTCGTACTGAACCGAAGCAAGGGCGGCGACGCAGGTATTACAGTGATCCTGGCATTCATGGGTCTGTTCATGTTCCTTCCTATGTATTATGTAGTGATTCAGTCCCTGAAGCCTCTGGATGAGCTGTTTATGTTCCCCCCCAGATTCTGGGTTGCGAACCCCACCCTGGACAACTTTAAGGATCTGTTCGTTTTGATGAGCGATTCTTGGGTGCCCTTCTCCCGTTACATCTTTAACACGGTCTTCCTGTCCGCCTGCGGTACCGTCGGAAACCTGTTCCTGGCTTCCATGACGGCATACGCACTGGCAAAGATGCACTTCCCCGGACGGGATCTGATGTTTAAGCTCATCGTAACCAGCCTGATGTTCCACTCTACGGTTAACCAGGTAACTCACTTTATCCTGATTTCCGCATTTGGATGGCTGGATACGTATCTGGCAATCATCATTCCCTCTCTGGCCAGTACCCTGGGTCTGTATCTGATGAAGCAGTTTATGGATACCTTCGTACCGGATACCGTTCTGGAATCTGCACGTCTGGACGGTGCAAGTGAATTGCACATTTACTGGGCAATCG
>JAZORW010000168.1:0-2264 GCA_045656805.1 Eubacteriales bacterium
CACAAGCATAGTAGCTACCAGCAATAGGCACAGAAATAGTGAGAAAAAACGTCTCGTCATGGGGAACGAACCTCCGATATAGATACATATTATAATATACTATAATGTGACAAATATGTCAAGGGGAGAAAATGTAACTAAATTTATTTTAGTTCTCCAAATAATCCCTAAGCATCTTGGAACGGCTGGGATGACGCAGCTTTCTCAGGGCCTTTGCCTCGATTTGGCGGATACGCTCACGGGTAATGTTGAACTTCTGACCCACTTCCTCCAGGGTTCTGGGCTTTCCGTCCTCCAGACCAAAGCGGAGCTTAATGACCTCTTCCTCACGAGGAATCAGTGTGTGCAGGATATTGAAGAGCTGCTCACGCAGAAGGGCGGAAGACGCAACCTCCTCAGGAGACAGGGATTCGGTATCCTCAACGAAATCACCCAGGTGGCTGTCCTCCTCTTCTCCGATAGGAGTTTCAAGGGAAACGGGATCCTGTGCGATCTTCATGATCTCACGCACCTTTTCAGGGGTCATGTTCTCGATAGATTGTGCAATTTCGTCAATGGTAGGCTCACGTCCCAGCTCCTGAAGCAGCTGGCGGGATGCACGGGAAACCTTGTGAATACTCTCCACCATATGCACGGGGATACGAATAGTTCTCGCCTGGTCGGCGATTGCACGGGTGATTGCCTGACGGATCCACCAGGTTGCGTAAGTAGAGAATTTGTAACCCTTTTGATAATCGAACTTCTCAACTGCCTTGATAAGGCCCATGTTACCTTCCTGGATCAGGTCCAGGAAATACATACCCTTACCCAGGTGACGCTTTGCAATAGATACCACCAGACGGAGGTTAGCAACGGTCAGCTCGTCCTTTGCCTCCTTATTGCCCAGGGCGATCTGCTCTGCCAGATACTTTTCTCTCTCGGAATCCAGAAGCGGGATCTTGCCGATCTCCTTCAGGTACATACGTACAGGGTCGTCGATAGTAACACCGTCCTGCACCAGAAGGCGTTCCATCTTTTCGGGTGTATCGTAGGTTTCTACCTCATGCTCAATGGTACGTGCCTGTTCGTTGTCTTCGGGAGTGGGACACACGTCGTCCTCTTCAGCCCCATCGTAAATGGGATCTCCGCCTTCGATATCAAAATTGATCTCATCCAGGGTCTGCACCAAATTAGACTGACCGATATCCTCGTCATTGGTTTTCTCAAAGAGATCCTGCATATTCAGCTTATTCTCGTTGCTCATATCTGTACCTTTCCTTACTTATATTTCATGATCCTTAGTTTTTGTTGCGCAGAGAATCGAGGAACGATTCCAGGTCATCCACGGAGGAAACGCTGGGTATCTGCTTGGATTTTTCTGCTGAATTCTTAAGATTGTTCACACATTCTAAGAAAACAGAATTCCCATTATCAGTGAGTTCCATACGACTGATCCGCATCTTTGTGATCCTGCCGAATTCATCCGGGGTAAACTGGGATTGATCAGGTATGCTCTCCCCTTCTTCCAGATCCATAAGAGATTGGAAAACTCTGCGGTTTAGCTCAGTTAGGAAATCCTCGGTGGATAGCATAACCTTTCCGTTTTTCACACTTGCAAGATGCTCCGGATACATCATCATAAGACCCAGAACAGCCTCTTCGTGCCGTGCTACCGCAGGCATCTTTACGTAATCGGGATTGATTCTATCAGAGAAGCCCAGGGACTTCTGACGCAGATCCTGAACAGTCTTCTGCTTTTCCTGAGACTGCTTCTTCCTGGAGAGTCTCTCTACGTCGTGGCGGATAGCATCCTGTGACATGTCCAGCACCTTAGCAGCTGTGCGTATGTAAACGTCTCTTTCTGCTGCGGAATACACATCTGCGATCATTTCGCACAGATCCCCTGCCGCATTGATCTTATCCTGGGGAACCGAAAGAACGTATTTAGAGAGGATTCGATTCATATTGTAATCGAATTTGGTTTTGCTTCCCTCTATTACGGAACGGAATTTCTCTTTTCCGTATTTGCGAATGAATTCGTCTGGGTCCTTGGCCCCCTCCATTTTCAGGATACGAACCTCCAGCCCCACCTCTTCTAAAAGTCGCATTGCCTTGGTGGCTGCATTCTGCCCCGCCTCGTCCATATCGTAGGAGATAATGACCCTTTGGGTATATCTCTTCATAAGACGTGCGTGCTCAGGGGTAATGGCAGTGCCAAGAGTGGCAACAGCATTGGTGAAGCCCGCCACGTGCATAGCGATAACGTCCATATACCCTTCACAAAG
>JAZORW010000169.1:0-16686 GCA_045656805.1 Eubacteriales bacterium
TTACCCGCTACCATGGGAGCCAGCTCAGAAATGAACTGCTTTGCCTCGGAGGGGGTCATATTCATTTTCCAGTTACCTGCGATGACAACTCTTGCGCTCATCTTGTCACCTCAATTACTTATCCTGCAGGCAGGCGATACCGGGCAGTTCCTTGCCCTCCAGGAATTCCAGAGAAGCACCGCCACCGGTGGAGATGTGGGTCATCTTATCAGCGAAGCCCAGCTTCTCAACGGCTGCGGCAGAGTCACCACCGCCGATGATGGAGATAGCGCCGCTCTCAGCAACTGCCTGAGCAATGCTCTCGGTACCGGCTGCAAACTGTTCCCACTCGGAAACGCCCATAGGACCGTTCCATACAACGGTACCGGCGCCGATCAGGGTCTTCGCAAACATTTCACGGGTTACAGGGCCGATATCCATACCCATCCAGCCATCGGGGATAGCGTTGGAATAGATACGCATGCTAACTGCATCGGGAGCATAGTCACGGCTGATGATGTTATCTACGGGGATCAGGAAGTTTACACCCTTTGCACGGGCATTCTCCATGGTCTGACGGGCAACGTCCAGCTTATCCTCTTCACACAGAGAAGTACCTACACGGCAGCCGTTTGCACGGAAGAAGGTGTATGCCATACCGCCACCGATGATCAGGGTGTCTACCTTCTCGATCAGGTTGTTGATAACGCCGATCTTGTCGGAAACCTTAGCACCGCCCAGGATAGCAACGAAGGGGCGCTTGGGCTCCTCCAGAGCGCCGCCCATTACGGAGATCTCCTTCTGGATCAGGTAGCCGCATACAGCAGGCAGACCTGCGTACATAGCCACACCGGCGGTGGAAGCATGTGCACGGTGTGCAGTACCGAATGCATCGTTTACGTACAGGGTTGCGTATGCACCCAGCTCTTTTGCGAACTCGGGGTCGTTCTTCTCCTCACGGGCGTCAAAGCGGATGTTCTCCAGCAGTACGCAGGTGCCGTTCTCCATAGCGGCAACCTTTGCCTTTGCATCCTCGCCGATGATATCCTCAGCGAAGGTTACGGGGATGCCCAGCTCAGCCAGACGGTCAGCAACAGGCTTCAGGGTGAACTTCGCCTTATCGCCCTTGGCTGCCTTCTCCAGGTATGCTGCGGTAGCAGCTGCCTGCTCTTCAGCGGGGAGAGCGGCTACAGCCTTCTTTTCCTTCTTGTTCAGGCCAAAGCCCTCGGTCAGGATGCTGTGGGGCTTACCCATATGAGAGCAAAGAACAACCTTTGCACCCTTGGACAGCAGATACTTAATGGTGGGCAGAGCCTCTACGATACGCTTATCAGAGGTGATGGCGCCGTTCTGCATAGGAACGTTGAAGTCGCAACGAACCAGGACGGTCTGGCCCTGTGCGATTTCTACATCCTCTACGCTCTTCTTGTTGTACATAGACATGAGAGAAATCTCCTTTTTTCTTTTATTTTTTAACCGCATTATTGTAACACACTCTTACAAAATAGTCAATCATTTCCACCGCTTTTTCCCAAAGGGAAAAGCCAAAGGACAAGGGAAAAGGGGGATTGTTTACACTTTATTCACAACTTGACTCCTCAAACAGGCTATGATGGTAGGGCTGAATAGATATATAAATACACTTTTTATTTTACGGAAAGAGAACGCAAAATGATTACAGTCAACAATCTGACCTTTGCCTTCGGCACCCAGGTGCTGTTTAAGGACGTGGATCTAAAGTTTACCCCCGGTAACTGCTATGGTATCATCGGTGCCAACGGTGCGGGAAAATCCACCTTTCTGAAGCTGCTGTGCCGAGAGCTGGAGCCCACCAAGGGTGAGGTGCATATCCCCGAGGATATCCGCATGTCGGTACTGCGTCAGGACCACTATGCATTTGATAGCTTCACGGTGCTGGATACCGTGATGATGGGCAATGGGCGTCTGTGGGACGTGATGAAAGAAAAGGACGCCATCTACCTGAAGGAGGACTTCACCGACGAGGACGGTCTGCGTGCGTCGGAGCTGGAGGCTGAGTTTGCTGAGATGGGTGGCTGGGAGGCTGAGTCTGACGCATCCCGCCTGATCCAGGGCCTGGGTCTGTCCGTTGACTGTCTGTATAGTGAAATGTCCACCCTGCAGGAGAGCGAGAAGGTGAAGGTGCTTCTGGCACAGGCGCTCTTTGGCAATCCTGAAATCATCCTCCTCGACGAGCCCACAAACGGTCTGGACCTGGATGCAGTGCGTTGGCTGGAGGAGTTTTTGGCGGATTATTTCGGCACCGTGCTGGTGGTGTCCCATGACCGTCACTTCCTAAATGACGTGTGTACCAATATCGTAGATATTGACTACGGCTCTATTAAAATGTACGTGGGTAACTACGAATTCTGGTATGAGTCCAGCCAGATGATGCAGCGACTGATCAAGCAGCAGAATAAGCGTGCTGAGGAAAAGATCAAGGAGCTGGAGAGCTTTATTGCCCGCTTCTCTGCCAACAAATCCAAGTCTAACCAGGCAACCTCCCGTAGAAAGCTGCTGGAGAAGATCACCATTGAAGAATTGCCTGCCTCCTCTCGCCGCTATCCCTTTATCGGCTTTGATATGGATAGAGAGCCCGGTAAGGATATTCTGCACGTGGACGGTCTCTCTAAGTCGGTGGACGGAGAAGTTCTGTTCCGTGACGTTTCCTTCCTGGTGGGCCGTGGGGACAAGATCGCCTTCGTGGGAGATGACCGCAGTGTCACCGCCCTGTTCCGTTGCCTCATGGAGGAGGATACCCCCGACAGCGGTACCTTCCGCTTCGGCGTTTCTATCACCACCTCCTACTTCCCCCGCGATAACACCACCTTCTTCGAGGGCCACGAGGAGTCCATACTTGACTGGCTCCGCCCCGTGTCGAAGGACCAGAATGAAACCTATCTGCGTGGGTTTCTGGGCAGAATGCTGTTCTCCGGGGATGCCCCCCATAAGCAGGTCAGCGTGCTGTCCGGCGGTGAGAAGGTAAGATGTATGTTCTCCCGCATGATGCTACTGGGCTCTAACATGCTGATCGTGGATCAGCCTACCAACCATCTGGATCTGGAGTCTATTACCGCCGTCAACAACGGTCTGAGAGATTTTAAGGGCAACGTGCTGTTCTCCTCTCATGACTATGAGATCGTAAACACGGTTGCCAACCGCGTCATTGAATTGACACCCGACGGCATGGTGGACTTCCGTGGCACCTATGAGGAATATCTCGCCCGCAAGGCAGGGGAGAGGGTGTAATGGCAGAGATGGAGAAGGCAAAATTCACCGCCTGCCTGCAAAAGACCTTTTCAGAAAACGGTCTGTCGAGGTACCTGAGTGCCTCTGTATCCGAGGCATTCTGGACCCTGACCTGCCGTATGACAGAGGAAAATGAAAAGTATAACCTCACCGCCATTCGGGAGATGGAGAAGATCATTCTTCTACACTATGCCGACTGCGTGGCGGCGGCACACCTGCTGCCAAAGGGAGCAAAGGTGGTGGACGTGGGGTGCGGTGCCGGATTTCCCACCCTGCCTCTAGCCATCGTCCGTCCTGACGTATCCTTTACCGCTATGGATTCTACCGAAAGACGGGTGCAGTACGTCACCGATACTGCTGCCATGCTGGGTCTGACCAACGTGAGTGGCAAGGTTTGCCGTGCGGAGGAGGGGGCAAAGGTCCCTGAGCTGCGGGAGGGCTATGATGTGGCTATGGCACGGGCTGTGGCAGAGATGCGTGTGCTGGCAGAGCTGTGTCTGCCCTACGTACGTGTGGGGGGTGAGATGCTGGCACTGAAGGGCAGAAACGGTCAGTGGGAGCTGCGTGAAGCAAAGAAGGCGATTACCCTCCTGGGCGGCGGCAAGGCAGAGTGCCTGCCTGCCCCCCTCGCCTCTTCCTTCTTAGAGGTGCAGGAGCATCAGATCCTGCGGGTAAAAAAAGAGAAAAAGACCCCCGATCAATACCCAAGAAATTATTCCCAGATTTCTAAAAAACCTCTATAATTATAGGCGTCTCCTTGACAGAAACCATCGAGGGACGCCTTTTCCTTTTGTTTTTCGGCTTGACAGGCATCCCCTTGTTAGATATAATAATGTGTATGAAAAAACGCACGCGTATAGGCGTGCAGGAGGAACACATGAGCTTAAAGCTGTCTTTGGCAGGGGATCTGGGTAGCGGAAAATCCACCGTTGCCGCCATTCTGCAGAAGAGTCTGGACGTGGAATATTACGGCACCGGTATGGTAGCCCGTGAGATCGCCGCGTCCATGGGCATGGACATTGCTGCCCTGAATATTTACATGGAGACCCATCCCGAGATGGATCTGGAGTTTGACCGCCGCCTGGAGATGCTCTCCGAGGATCCCAGACGCCTGATCATCGACTCCCGTATGGCGTGGCATTTCACAAAGGGTACCCTGAAAATCTACTTGACCACCGACCCCCAGGCATCCGCCATCCGCATTATGCGTGCAGGGCGTGAGTCCGAGCACTTCGACACGGTGGAGGAGGCAGCTGAGCGTATCCGCACCCGTAAGGAAAGCGAGAAGAAGCGCTACTTTGAGCTGTATGGCGTGGACTGTAAGGATCTGACCAACTACGATCTGGTCATCGACACCACCTTCGCCACCCCTGAGGAGGTGGCACAGCGCATTTTTGATGCTGCTGAGAGGTTTGAACGGGGAGAGAGCGTGAAGGAATGCTACGTGTGCCACCGCCGCTTCTCCTATCCCGACGATGCCCCCGATTCCCAGAAGATCGCCGATCTGGCAGCCCGGATCGAGGCGGGGCAGACCCCCAAAGTGGAGGCGATTTTCCACCACGATGATTTCTATATCACACGGGGTGCCGAGGTGGCCCTGGCTTACGCCCTGTGTGACCAAGCCCTTGTTCCCTGCACTCTTGTGGAGGGAACCCCCGACACAAGTGCCTACGTAAAAATGGAGGATACACTCTGATGACTGAAGTAAAGCAACTGGTTGCCCAGAAGGTGGCAGCCATCGCCCAGGGGGCGTTCCCCGGCGCCACCCTGACGGCAGCCGAGGTGGAGGGGATGCTGGAATATCCCCCCAACCCTGATATGGGCGACCTTGCCCTGCCTTGTTTTAAGCTATCTAAGGCGCTTCGCCGTTCTCCCGTGCAGATCTCCGATGCTCTGGCAGAGGGCTTTTCCTGCGATGGGCTGCTCTCCCGTGTAGAGTCTGTGAAGGGATATTTAAACTTCTTCCTTGACAGTGCCGCATTTGCAAAGCGTATTACCGACCTGGTTGGCCGGGAGGGCGAGACCTACGGTTCTCCCATGGACGGTGTGGGCAAGACCGTGGTGCTGGACTATTCCTCCCCCAACGTGGCGAAGCCCTTCCATATCGGTCACCTGGGCACCACCGTCATCGGTCACTACCTGAAGCTGCTGCACCAGTTTGCAGGCTGGAAGTGCGTGGGTATCAACTACCTGGGCGACTGGGGCACCCAGTTTGGAAAGCTGATCGTTGCCTATAAGGATTGGGGTAGCCGTGAAATGATCGAGGAGGGTGGCATTGATAGCCTGGTAGCCCTCTACGTTCGAATTAATAACGCCATTGACGATACCGATGCGGGACGTGCCCTGGCAGACAGAGCCAGAGCCGAGTTCCGTAAGATGGAGGAGGGGGACGAGGAGAACCTTGCCCTGTGGCGCTACTTCATTGATATTTCCCTGAAGGAATATGAGAAGACCTACCGCCAGCTGAACATCACCTTTGATTCCTATAAGGGTGAGAGCTTCTATACCGATAAGATGCCTGCCCAGGTGGAAAAGCTGCGCCAGGCGGGACTTCTGAAGATCGACGACGGTGCTTCTATCGTGGATCTGGAGCAGTACGGTATGCCCCCCTGTCTGATTCTGAAGCGCGACGGCTCCACCCTGTATCCCACCCGAGATATTGCGGCAGCCGTGTACCGTAAGGAGCATTACGGCTTTGACCGCTGCATTTACGTTACCTCCTCTCAGCAGTGCCTCCACTTCCAGCAGTGGTTTAAGGTGGTAGAGCTGATGGGCTACCCCTGGTTTGGGGAACTGGTGCATATTCCCTACGGCACCGTCAGCGTAGCAGGTGCGAAGCTGGCTACCAGAACGGGCAACGTGGTGCTGCTCCGTGACCTGTTCTCTCAGGCCATTGAGAAGGTAGGCGCCATTATGACCGAGAAGAATCCTGCCCTGGCAGGACGTGAGGATATTGCAGAGCAGGTGGGTGTGGGTGCTATCGTATTCCACTACCTGTCCGGCAGCCGTATCCGTGACATCAACTTTATTTTGGAGGACGCCCTGTCCTTTGACGGCAACACGGGCCCCTACGCCCAGTACACCTACGCCCGCACCTGCTCTGTGATGCGTCGCTACGAGGGTGAGGATCCTCAGTGGAATTCCGGCACCGCATGCCGCGAGGAGGGCGAGCTGGCAAAGGTACTGTCCCTGTTCCCCGAGCGAGTGAAGCAGGCTCTTAGCGAATACGAGCCCTCTGTCATCACCCGCTACGTGCTGGATCTGTGTGCGGCATTCAACCGCTTCTATCACGAGTGTCCTATCCTGAACTGTGAGGATGCCTGTGTAAGAGAAAGCCGTGTGGCACTGACTGCCGCAACCAAAACCGTATTGGGTACCGCCCTGCGCCTGATCTGCATGGGCACCCCCGAGCAAATTTAATCAGCAAATTCAACCGAACCTAGGAGAAATACCATGAGTGGACATAGCAAATGGAATAACATTAAGCACAAGAAGGAAAAGACCGACGCAGCCAAGGCAAAGGTCTTTACCAGAATCGGTAAGGAGATGGCAGTCGCCATCCGTGCCGGCGGTGCTGACCCAAACAGCAATAGTAAGCTGAGAGAGCTGATCGCCAAGGCAAAGGCAAACAACGTGCCCAACGATAATATCGAGAGAGTGCTGAAAAAGTTCTCCGAGGGCAAGGATAACAATTTCGAGGAGATCACCTACGAGGGCTACGGCCCCTCCGGCGTAGCCGTCATCGTAGAGACCGCCACCGATAACCGTAACCGTACCGCAGGTAACGTGAGATCCCTGTTCTCCAAGTACCACGGCAATATGGGTAACAGCGGATGCGTTTCCTTCATGTTTGAGGAGAAGGGCGTCATTGAACTCTTAGACGAGGATGGCGAGATCGACGAGGAGAAGCTGATGGAGGCTGCCCTGGAGGCAGGTGCCGCAGACTTCGAGGGTGAAGACGGCTTCTATACCGTTTACACCGAGGTGGACGACGTGACCGCCGTGGCTGAAGCCCTGACCGCCGCAGGCTACACTCTTGAGAGTGCAGACCGTGCAATGGTACCCTCTAACTACGTGACCCTGGAGGGTGAGGACGACGTGAAGTTCATGACCCTCTTGCTGGAGAAGCTGGAGGAAGACGACGACGTGACCAACGTCTTCCACAACTGGGAGATGTAAAAGGGTCCCCCCTAAAACGCTAAGAAAGGAGGCACCTATGGCAAAGGAAACCAAAGTGCAGAGGGTCTTCCGCCGATATGAAAGCAAGTTTCGTATGAGCGGGGAAACCTACGAGGCACTGATGGAACGGCTGATGCCCCATATCGTTCAGGACAAATACTTTGTCACTCACATTGAGAGCCTGTATTACGACACTCCAAACGACGCCATCGTCCGTGCCTCTATTGAGAAGCCCCTCTATAAGGAAAAGCTGCGGGTTCGCTCCTACGGCAGACCCGGCTCTGAGGATAAGGTTTTTGTAGAGATCAAGAAAAAATATGAGGGCGTGGTCTATAAGCGGCGAGAACCTATGAAGCTGTCCGAGGCACTGACCTATCTGGCCGGGGAGGCATCTCCCCCCACCCAGACGCAGATCATCAGCGAGATCGACTATATGCTGCGGTTTTGGCAGCGGGAGGGTGGACTTCGCCCTGCCATGCTGATCACCTACGATCGCCTGTCCTGGCGCAGTAAAAACGAGGATGAGGATCTGCGCATCACCTTTGACACAAATATAGGCTGGAGGCAGGCAGACCAGCTGTTTTCCTACACCCAGGAGGCAAATCCCCTCCTGAAGCCCCGCGAGGTGCTGATGGAGCTGAAGACCTCCCTGGCAATTCCCCTGTGGCTGTGCCGCATTCTTGGGGAGCTGGGGATCTACAAGGGTTCTTTCTCCAAGTACGGAAACGCATATCAGATACGAGAGGGACGGCTATCTCCCCCAAGTCAAGACGAAAGCAAATACATAGAGGTACAAACACATGATTGAAAGACTTTTTAGTTCCATGATGAATGGCATTAGCCCCACCTGGCAGATCTTCTTGATTTGCCTGGGTGTTTCCTTCTTCCTTGGATTTATGCTGGCACTGGCGTATTCTCTGCGTGCAGAGTGTACCAAGAGCTTTTTTGCCACCATTTGTGTGCTGCCCTCTGTGGTGTGCCTGGTGATCTTTATCGTCAACGGTAACGTGGGTGCGGGTGTGGCTGTGGCAGGTGCCTTCAGTCTGGTACGCTTCCGCTCTGTGCCCGGCCGTGGCCGTGAGATCTGTGCCATCTTCGTTTGCATGGCGGTGGGCCTCGCTCTGGGTATGGGCTTTGTGGGCTATGCCGTGGTATTCGCCCTGCTGAGCGAGCTGTTCACCACGCTGATCAGCCACGTGAAGGTTTTTGGTGTGCGTGAGAGCGGTGCCCGCAGAGAGCTGCGTGTCACAGTGCCTGAGAGCCTGAATTTCACGGGTCTGTTTGACGATGTGCTATGCAAATACACCACCTCCCACAGACTGGTGAAGGTAAAGACCGTGAACATGGGGGCAATGTACCGCCTGCAGTACGTGGTGACCCTGCGGAACGGGGTAAATGAAAAGGAAATGATGGATGAAATTCGCACCCACAACGGCAACCTGGAGGTTTGCTGCTCTGACGTGGCAAGCGATTTTGAAGAGCTGTAAAAGAGTTTTTTATAAAGCAAAAGCGTCTTACGCGGGTGCGTAATACTCTTTCTTATTTTGATTTGGAATTAGCAAACGCCGTATGCCAGCATGGATTCTGCAACCTTTAAGAAGCCTGCAATGTTAGCCCCTGCAACCAGGTCGTCGCCCAGACCGTACTCACGGGCAGCCTTTACAGACGCATCGAAGATGTTCTTCATGATGGTCTTCAGCTTCTCGTCAACCTCTTCTGCACTCCAGCTGTAACGCATAGAGTTCTGAGACATTTCCAGACCGGAAACGGATACGCCGCCTGCGTTTACTGCCTTGGAGGGAGCAACGATGACGCCGTTTGCCTTCAGGTATGCAACTGCCTCGTTGGTGGTGGGCATGTTGGAAACCTCTACGTAGTACTTCACGCCGTTGGCAACGATTGCCTTAGCTTCCTCGATACCAACCTCGTTCTGGGTTGCGCAGGGCATCAGAATGTCTGCCTTAACGCCCCAGGGCTTCTGCTTGGGGAAGAACTGCACGCCAAACTTATCGGCATAGTCCTCTACACGGTTGCGGCAGGATGCACGCATTTCCAGCATGAAGTTTACCTTCTCCTCAGTGGAGATGCCGTCGGGATCGTAAACGTAGCCGTCGGGACCGGAGATGGTAACAAGCTTACCGCCCAGCTCGTTTACCTTCTTAACGGTACAGCATGCAACGTTACCGAAGCCGGAGACTGCGAAGGTCTTACCCTTAATATCGTCACCGAAGAACTTCAGCATGTTGTCGGTGTAGTAAACTGCACCGTAGCCGGTAGCCTCGGGGCGGATGAGAGAGCCGCCGTAAGAAATGCCCTTACCGGTGAGAACGCCGGTGAACTCGTTACGCAGCCTCTTGTACTGACCGAACAGATAGCCGATCTCACGTGCACCAACGCCGATGTCACCTGCGGGAACGTCGGTATCTGCACCGATATACTTGGAGAGCTCAGTCATGAAGGACTGGCAGAAGCGCATAACCTCTGCATCAGACTTGCCCTGAGGATCGAAGTCAGAGCCACCCTTACCGCCGCCCATAGGCAGAGAGGTGAGAGAGTTCTTGAAGGTCTGCTCAAAGCCCAGGAACTTGATAATGCTCTCGTTTACGGAGGGGTGGAAACGCAGACCGCCCTTGTAGGGGCCGATCGCACTGTTAAACTGGACACGGTAACCGCGGTTTACCTGCACCTTGCCGTTGTCGTCTACCCACGGAACGCGGAACTTAATGATTCTCTCAGGCTCAACCAGCTCGTCGATCACACCCTTGGTGATAAACTCGGGTCTCTTCTCCACAACAGGCTCCAGAGATTCCAGAACCTCTGCTACTGCCTGATGGAATTCCTTTTCGCCAGGGTTACGGGCAATCACCTTGTCCATGACACCCTGCAGATATGCATTTTTAATTGCCATATGTATACTCCCATCCTTCTCCCATAGGGAGAAATATAAATATGTTACAATATAGCACAGCACGGAACCCGTGTCAAGATTTTTGAAGAAAAAAACCGCCTTCGACGCAAAAATGGGGAAAATCCCTCCCTTGACACCCGCATACGTGGGTGGTAAAATATTAAAAAAGGAAGGGTGGAGGATACATGAACGTAAAGAAGACCCTGGAAGCTCTTAAGGCGAGGGGATGGCATATTTCCTTTGCGGAATCCTGTACAGGCGGTCTTGCCACTGCCACCCTGGTGTCCCTGGATGGGGCGTCTGCCGTCCTGGACGGTGCCTTTGTTACCTATGCCAACAGTGCCAAGGAGCGGCTGGTGGGGGTAGAGTCAGAGGTTCTCCAGCAGTTTGGTGCGGTGAGTCAAGAGGTAGCCGCCCAGATGGCGAAGGGATGCGCCACTGCCATGGGCGCCCAGGTGGGGGTAGGCATCTCCGGTATCGCCGGCCCCGGGGGAGGTACCCCGGGAAAGCCCGTGGGCACCGTGTGCTTTGGCTTTTACGTAAACGGTGAGGTAAAGACCGCCACCTGCCACTTCCCGCCCCACAGCCGTGACAGTGTGCGAGGGGCTGCGGTGGACTACGTATACGCCACCCTGGCAGAGCTTTTGTCCTGAATCTGTAATTTTAAGGAATACACAGCGGGGTCCCTCGGGGCCCTGCTTTTTTATCGGGGAGGAGCCGCAAAAAACACATAAAACCAGAGGGCTCTCACGGGAAGAGAGTGCGAAAAACGTCGGTAGAGGGAAAAGAGAGTGGATTATACTCCCGGGCGGGGGCGTTAGGGTGACAATTATTTAGATACAGGGTATCCTATATGCGTAAGCCCTGAGAGGCACAAAACCGAAAAGGAGCCAATATGGTAAATTACGAGGCAAAGCGTAAATTTGAGAGCATCCGTGAAATGCTTCACGGTGCGTATTTAGAAAGACCCGGCCACCTGGCCTTCCGCTATTTGGAGAACGATGACGTGGTGGACGTGACCCTGAAGGAATTCTATGAGTCCGTGGAGGCACTGGGCGCCGCCCTGACGCGGCGTGGATACATCCACGGTCACGTGGCGTGTGTGGGTGACAATAGCTACCCTTGGCTGCAGACCTATCTGTGCTGCCTGATGGGGGATGGCGTATTCGTGCCCCTGGACCGTGACCTGCCCGCCGATACCCTGGTGCGACTACTGAGAGAAAGTGACAGTGGGGCAGTGTTCTGTGACGGACGGCATCTGGAGATGCTGCGTGCCCACAGAGAGGAGATCCCCGGCATCGAATGCATTATTTGCTTTGACCTGGAGGAGGATGCCGAGGACGCCCTGTCCTTTGCACGACTTTTGGAGGAGGGCAAGGATCTACCTAAGGAGGACTATGACTCCCAGAAGCGTGACCCCTACCTCATGAAGCAGCTGGTTTATACCTCCGGTACCACGGGAGAGGAAAAGGGTGTTATGCTCACCGAGCATAATCTGGTATCCTGCGTATACTACGGCGTGCAGATCTCCAACGTTCTGACCTGCGGTCTGTCCGTGCTTCCCTACCACCACACCTACGGTGCGGTATGCGATATTCTGGTGGGTCTGTATTCTTTTGCCACCCTGTGCATCAACGATAAGCTGAAGAACATTGCCAACAACGTAAAGCGGTTCTCCCCCGACTATATCATGGTGGTGCCCGCCATTTCCGAGCATTTTTACGCCGCCATCATGAAGAGTGTAAAGAAGCAGGGGAAGGAAAAGGGGCTGAAGCTGCTGATCGGCATTTCTCAGGTTCTGCGACACCTGGGCATCGACCGTCGCCGTAAGTTCTTTTCTGCTATTCACGCCCAATTCGGTGGCAGACTGACTAAGATCGTCTGCGGCGGTGCCCCCATTCGCCCCGAGATCGGTGCCTTCTTCGATAAGATCGGCGTGACTCTGCAGGGTGGTTACGGTATCACCGAATGCTCTCCTCTTATCTCCTCTAACGACGTAAAGAAAAACAATTTCCACACCGCAGGTCACCGTCTGCCCTGCCTGGAATGGCGTATTGACAGCCCCGACGAGGATGGCATTGGTGAGATCTGCGTCAAGGGTGACACGGTGATGCTGGGATACTATAAGCGTCCCGACCTGACGGCAGAGGTGCTGAAGGACGGCTGGTTCTATACCGGCGACTACGGCTTCCTGACCCCCGACGATCAGGTGACCATCACGGGTAGAAAGAAGAATATCGTGGTGCTGACCAACGGCAAGAACGTATATCCCGAGGAGCTGGAGAACAGAATTGCCTGTGTAGACTATATCACCGACGTAGTAGTCAGCGGCATGAAAAACGAGCACGGTCAGGATTACGGTTTGCAGGCTGAGATCTATATGGCGGAGGACCCCGGCAAGACCGAGGACGAGATCTTTATGGACGTCCGCCGCTCCATGGAGGGCGAGCCCCCCTATAAGCAGATCACCTCTCTGAAGATACGCAAAGAGCCCTTTGTGAAAACCACCACCCAGAAGATCAAGCGAAACGCATAAAGGCACGCACGCTTCGACATAACAAAATAGACAAAGAGCGACACCGTTTGGTGTCGCTCTTTTTTTCTTCTTGTATTGCGGTTTACCGGGCTCCGCCTTGTTATTTTCTTGCAGCTTAATCGGCCAGGTAGCCGGGGACGGAAAGGTACCTCTCGCCGGAGTCGGGCAGGATCGCCACGATGGTTTTGGAGGCGTTTTCGGGGCGTTTTGCCACCAGGGTGGCGGCGTGGAGGGCGGCACCCGAGGAGATACCGCACAAGAGACCCTCTGCTGTGGCAAAGGCGTGGCAGGCATTCAGGGCGTCGGGGAGGGAAACGGTCAGGATCTCGTCTACCAGGGTGGCATCGTAGTTGCCGGGGATAAAGCCGGCACCGATGCCCTGCAGACCGTGGGCACCCTTCTCTCCGCCTGACAATACGGGGGAGTCGATGGGCTCTACGGCTATGGCTACCAGGCTGGGGTTCTGTTCCTTTAAATATTTGGCGGTGCCGCACAGGGTGCCGCCTGTGCCTACCCCTGCCACCAGAATGTCTACCTTGCCTCGGGTATCCTGCCAGATCTCGGGGCCTGTGGTTTCATAGTGGGCGGTGGGGTTGGCGGGGTTATCAAACTGAGAGGGGAGAAACGCCCCCGTGGTATCTGCAATACGCTTTGCCTCTGCAATGGCGCCCTCCATACCCAGCTTCCCTTCTGTGAGGACCACCTGTGCCCCCAGGGCACGGAGAAGCCCCTGACGTTCCCGGCTCATGGTGTCGGGCATGGTAAAGATGACAGAGTACCCGCGGGCGGTGCCTACGGTGGCCAGGCCGATGCCGGTGTTCCCACTGGTGGGCTCTACGATGGTACCGCCGGGGAGCAGCTTACCGGTTTTCTCTGCTTCCAGGATCATAGAAAGGGCGATGCGATCCTTGGCACTGCCCCCGGGGTTAAAGCCCTCCAGCTTTGCCAGCAGGGTGGCGTTCGTTCCTGCCTGCTTCCCATAGCGGGACAGGGTGAGCAGGGGGGTATTCCCTATTAGATCTGTGACGGAATGATAGAGAGCCATAGGCACCTCCTTGACTGTTTTTTAAGAAAAAGAAAAATGAAAAAATGGCTAAAAACGCAAAAGAACAGGGCTCCTCCCCGTTCTTTTGTCAGTATGTTTACGGCTCCGCCTTGAGAATAGGACCCGCAGGGTCAGTTGACTTCAGGTGCGTTGGGGAACTGCGAGAGCATCATGTCACGCACGTGGGTGCTGATCTCCTGGTCGGAGTGCTCGGCAACAAAGTCGGGGGTGAGATAAGAGAGGACGTCCATTCGGACACGGGTGGGTCGCCAGGGCCCACGCTTGTTTACCATCTGAGTATTGGAAACGTGGATGACCAGGATACCCGAGTCTGCCTTTCTGGCAGAGAGGAATACGCCGTCGTGGAATTTGAGAAGCTGACCGGTTCGGCTGCGTGTGCCCTCGGGGAACACACCGTAGCACATTCCACCGGAGCGGATGCGACGGGCAGTTTCGTTTACGGTGGTCAGTGCGTTTCTTGCACTCTGGCGGTCAATGGAGAGAAAGCCGCTGTTCCAGAGATACCGACCCACGATAGGGATGCGGAAGTTTTCAGGCTTGGAGAGGAAGGAGATGGGGAAGCGATGGAGCTTCGCCACCATCAGCATGTGATCGTAATTGGAGAGGTGGTTGCAAACAACCAGGAAGGTGGTGCCCCGCTTGGGCAGATGCTCCATACCGCGGACACGGCATCTGACCTGCATGAAGGACAGTGCCATGGAGTAAGCCTCGGTGAGCATGAAGCGACAGATGGGATTGGGCTTTTCGGGGATCTTCTTCTTGGAGAACAGGGGGGAGAGCAGAATGCCCAAGAGGAAGAAGGCGGCGATCAGCCCCAGATAATAGGCGGGGAACAGCAGTAGTCCCCACCACAGGGAGAAATCCAGCAAAAGGGGCGTGGCAATGGCACCCCCCAGTGCCAGGAAGGGATATATTTTGATCAGCATAGTGCCTCCGATGTTGCGTGATAAAAAATGCCGTTGACATAAATCCCCGCATAGGGGGCGACACCACATATTATACACGATGCCCCCGAGAAATGCAACCGAAAATTTCCTCGCACCCCCGTATGCAGGCGTCAAGCGGGGGCATCATGTGCCGGAGTGCAGGGATGCGCTCGCACACGTGGCGGACGCCAACCGGGTATGGGCATTGGGCAGGTGTAGGCGTGGCATGCGAGCGGTGGGGCGTGTAATAGTGTGCGTGAAGCGAGGGTGCGTGAGGCTGCGTGCGTGCCCGGGGCGAGGGCATGTGCGATAGCGTACGCAGGCGTCAAACAGCGGGCTTGGGTGCGGGTGAACGTGCAGAGCGGGAAGGCGTAGGCGTGGCTTTTACGCACAGGCGTGTGCGTACGGTAGTGGGAGCGTAAGTATGCAAGGTGTGCGTTATGTGGGCGCTGCGTGTGCAACGTGTGGGGGCATGGGCGTGTGCCTGATCCAAACGTGTGCCTGATCCAAAAATCCAGGGCGGGAGGTGCGTGGGCATGTATGCGGCAGCGCGGGCACACCGGGGACGGGTGCGGGAGAGTGGGAGCAGGCGTTATGCATCGCAGTGCGGGAGAGCGTAAGCAGGTGTGTATGCGAAAATGCGACCGCTGCATGCGAGTAATGCGTGGGGGCATAATGCGGGTGTGCATTGGTCGCTTTTGAGCGCATGAGCATATGTGCATGTGCGTGTTTGTCCTCGGGCGTGAATGTGGGGGCGTGCGTATACAGGGGCGTTTTGCGAGAACGTGTGACGTGCAGGGGCGTGCGTATACAGGGGCGTTTTGCGAGGGCATGAGGGCGGAAGCGGAAGTGGACGGGAGCTTGTGCGTGTTTTTATCGGGCACTTTGCGTGCATTGAGTGCATGACGTGTATGACGAGCAGGGATGCGAGATGCGCGTGCGGGAGCGAAAACGGGCGTGTTCGGGTGCGTGTTTGCTTACGGGCGGGTATATGTGTGTGCATATGCACAAAATTGCACGAACTTAAATATATTTTTTGTACAATATTACACTTGCAATGCGTGCAAAAATGGATATAATTATTATACATAGTATTGTCTACACGTATGCCCGTGCTATACCTATGCGTATGCGTGGCGTGCATTTGTGCGTGCAGGCGTGCCACCCCCTGTGGCTGACTGTGCCGTTCTTTCAGAGCTCCCTTTTTGGGACCAATATGCGTGTGACACCCGAGGCGTCGGCTGTCACACCCTGCGTACATATACGCTCACCCGGGAACGCCGTGCGTGCAACGTCAGGTGGGCGGATGCGTATAACACGTACAACGCACTCACGGGTGAGTTATGCCCTCCCGCACAGGCGGGTGAGACGGTGGGCGGCTCTCTCTGCTTTTGTGAGCGGAGCATGCCCTGACCCGTGTGTCGAAGGCTGTCATGCCTTGGCACGGTTGCGTGCAGATAGCGTGCGAGCGGCATGCGAGGTGCGTGTGAAATGCGTGTAATGTGTACGCCCCCTGCGTTCGTGTACCTACGCATCCACGGGTGAGCTATGCCCGCATCCACGGGTGTACTATAACCTCCCGTACAGGCGGGTGAGACGGTGGGCGGATCTCTCTGCTTTTGTGAGCGGAGTATGCCCTGACCCCGAGTGTCGAAGGCTGTCATGCCTTGGCACGGTTGCGTGCAGATAGCGTGCGAGCAGCATGCGAGGTGCGTGTGTGGTGCGTACAAAATGCGTACAAGTTGCGTGTCATGTGTACGCCCCGTGCATTCGTATACCTACGCACCCACGGGTGAGCTATGTCCGCACCCACGGGTGAGCTATG
>JAZORW010000170.1:0-4153 GCA_045656805.1 Eubacteriales bacterium
CCAGAAGATGCTTCAGGTTACCGCCCTGCACCTTTTGCTGAGAATATACCGCAGGCTCTCCATCCTCCAGCAGCAGGTCTCTGACGATGGGCTTACTGGTGGCATTCAGACCGTAGGTTCTGTGGTTTACGATATTCTCAATCAGGGTCACGTGGTTTTCACCCGCCTGGTCCGCCTCCTTGTCGTCCGGCAGAATTTCCTCAGGGGCGAATTCAAATTCGGACAGGAAAACAGAGGCGGCACTGGTATGTGCCCCGTCAGGTGACATACTGGAATAGCTCCAGGCAGCAGAAACGCCGCCTACGAACAGCACGGCTATCAGGGCGAATAGGGAAACGATGGATACTGCACTCTTCATGCCTGCTTCCCTGCCTTATCCAGAGCCTTGGAAAGCAGCTCCTTTGCCCAGCGGACCTGTCTGTCCGAGGTCAGCTTCAGACGCATGGGATACCTCTTATATCTTTCCTTGTCAGACACGTCGGTGAAAATATACTTGGTATTCTCATATGCCTTAGGCTCCAGGCCCAGATAGGCATTCAGGGTCTTCCCACGGATGGCAAATCTCACCAGCGCCGTATTGCCACGCTTATAGGTTACCTGGCTCTTCCCCTCGATAACTCTTACCCCACCGAAGGCATCCAGATGTGCCTTCAGCTCCATATAGCGTGCCTTTGCCACAGGGTATAGACGCAGCTTCTGCTGGAAGGTCAGGGGCTTCTTCCCCTTCTGTCCGCCCGCAGGGGTGGCGGGAATTAGCTGCACCTCTTGGCTGATGGTCAGACCACTCTTCTGTACCTTTTCGGTCAGCAGCTCCTTGGTCCAGCGGACCTGCCTGTCGGAGGTCAGCTTCAGCCGCATGGGATATCTCTCATGGGCCTTCACGGAAGAGGCGTCGGTAAAGTGGTACTTGGTGCCCTCGTATTCCTTGGGATCCAGACCCAGATGGGCATTCAGTGTCTTACCCTTTATGTTAAACCGAACCAGGGGAATATTTCCGCTCTTAAAGGTACGGTTCTTCTTACTCTCGATCATACGCACGCCCGAAATTCTCTCTACCAGCTCTAGTATCTGCTGATACCGCTCACGGGCGATGGGATTTTCCTCCAGCTTCTGCTGGAAGGTCTTTTGCTCTCGCTTGACGGCGAGGGTGGAGGTTTCCTCCAATGCTTCTTCCTCCGGAAGCTCCTCTGCGGGTTCTTCCTCGGGCTCTATCACAATTTCAATGGCAGGTGCCTCGGTGGGCTCTGCCACGGGCTCTGTCAACTGGGCAGGCTCTTCTGCAGAAGCTTCTGCAGGCTCTGCGGTTGCCAGCAGGATGGCAAGGCGCTCCTTGGTGGCCTTCTCCAGCTTCTTCTCGCAGATGGGGGTGAACACCATAGCCATTGCCACCAGAATGATGCACATATATCCCGCGGGGGACTGCATAAACGCAACGAAGCTACCTACAAAGGGAATTTTCTCATCTCTGTAAATGCCCCGCATCTGGGAATATTTCACAGGGAAGCGGTCAGTCTGACTGATGGCATCCCCCTGCAGGGTAAACCATCTCTCGTCGGGGTGCCGCTCATTGGGCTCTTCTATTTTTACGATACGGTGAACCACCAGCGCACCGTCCACCTCGTATATGACGATATCATATAGCTTTAGATCCTCTTCCTTTGGCATTTCATAGGTCAGGATCAGGTCGAAGGTGGAAAATTGATTGTTCAGGTCATTGTCGAAAAGATATTGGTTCTTCTCATTCTTTACCGACATGGAGGCGGAGTTTACCACCTTAAAGGTAGGGGCATCTCCAAAGTATTTGTTTTCAGTACACTGCACGTATACCGAAAAGCCAAAGACCACGAGCAGCACAAAGCAAAGCAACCCGGAAACGGCATAATCCAATGCACGCTTTTTCGGTTTGCCCTGCGTCTTCTCATATTCAGTTAAGATTTCCCCGTCATTTGCCCCACAGCGGATCAGCTTCAGCATCAGCTTCAGCACGGTCAGCACCATGAAGGTGCCAAGCCCTGCTAAAAGCAAGTAAACGATCAGGCAAATAATCAGGGTATAGATCTCAAATGAACTCATTTGCACTACCCTTTTTAAAATTTTTCGTGTTCCTAAAGAAACGGCTTATGCCCGCCCGCACAAGGCGGGAGGGCATAAGAATCCTTTATTTAACTACGGATTAGTTCTGAATCTGAGGCTCAGTACCGTCGGAGATCTTTACCTCCAGAACGGGGCGACCCAGAGCAGCGCTGAATGCAGTGTGCTCACCCTTAGATGCCAGAACGAAATCGTTCAGGGTGATCTCGGTTGCCATATCGGTGATGGTGAAGTGATAGATATCGTTCACGCTATCATACTCCCATACGATTTCGGTGTTGCCGGCCTTGTGGTCGATGAAGATATCCTTGCTGCCATACTGACCAGCTACGTCCAGCACGTCGATGGAATAGGTGCTTTCCAGGGTATCGAAGATATCGCTACCGGTGTTTTCCTTCAGCTTCAGGGTGAACTTAATGTAGGGGGCCTCACCGTCGCTGGTGGTGTAGTTCAGCATAGCGGTGTGGTAATCCAGACCCTCGTTGTTAGTACCCTTCTGGTCAATGGTGATGGCGGTGATGTTGGTCTCAATAGCATACGTACCTGCCGCACCCTCTTCGGTAGCGGTGGAAATGGTAATGAGCTGCTCAAACTTCTGGTCGGTGATGTCTGCGGCGGGGTTGGTGTAGATCCACGCTGCATATACGCCGCCAATAGTCAGGCACAGTACCAGTGCGATGAGTAGGCTAAGCTTTTTCATTGTTGTCTCCTTGTTTTTATAAAGTGATTTTTTAGTTTAGACATATTCCTCATATGTTGGTTTGATTATATCGCACGCGCACGGGCGTGTCAAGCATTTTTTTACAGGTTTTTGTTCACTTTTGTCGCAAAAAGGGGCTGGCAGAGGTCATATATCCCTGTTTTTTGGCGTTTTTTTCCAAAATGGGGCTCTAAAAAAATTTTAATATTCCTTTTTTTCACCCTTTTTTCACCTCTTCCTCTCCATCTCTGACAAGGAATTGTCAAACCCTGTTTGGGGTGACCAAAAGGGGGAGGCTCCCCTCCCCCATAATCGGCAAAGTCCCCATTGACCCACCCCCACATTTTCTTTATAATAATAGCCAAATAAGGACCACGAAAGGATACGCCATGGAAGAACAAACTCTCACCCCTAAAAAAGAGCCAAGCGGCTTTTCCCGCTTTTTGAAGAAGAAGCAGATCGAGCTGTCCCCCAAGCGATACTTTATCGACGCCATGGGATCTATGGCACTGGCACTCTTCGCCACCCTGCTCATGGGTACTATCTTGGCAGAGGTGGGGAAAATGATCTTCGAAAACAGCCCCACGGATAATTTCCTCGCCGATATTGCGGGATACGCCAAGGCTGCCACAGGCATGGCCATCGGTGCCGCCATTGCCTATACGCTGAAGGCGCCGCCCCTTGTCATCTTCTCCTGCACCGTAGTGGGCACCATGGCAAACACCATGGGGGCAAAGATTGACGGCGACACCTTCGCCGCCGGTCCCGCAGGCATCTTCTTCGTCACCATCCTGGCATGCGAGCTTGGAAAGCTGGTGTCTAAGGAAACCAAGGTAGACATTCTGGTCACCCCCCTGGTCACCCTTCTCACGGGCTTTGGTGCGGCGAAGCTGATCTGCCCCGCTGTTGCCTACATCATGTACTGGACGGGCACCTTCATTGGCATCGCCACCGAGTTCGTACCTCTGCTGATGGGTGCCGTGGTTGCCATTGTCATGGGCGTGATCCTCACCCTGCCCATTTCCTCTGCCGCTATCTGCTCCGTCATCTTCAGCTCTGCCCTGATCTCCGCCTCCTCCGCCCCCGATAGCCTTCAGCTGGCTGCGGGTGCCGCCGCCGTGGGCTGCTGTGCCCAGATGGTGGGCTTTGCCGCCACCTCCTTCCGTGAGAATGGCTTTGGCGGTATCGTGGCACAGGGTATCGGCACCTCCATGCTGCAGATGGGTAACATCTGCCGTAACCCCCGTATCTGGATCGCCCCCACCGTGGCAGGCGGCATCTGCGGTGCCCTTTCCACCACCCTCTTCCAGCTGAAGTGTGAGGGCGTGGCAGCAGGCATGGGCACCTGCGGCCTGGTGGGCC
>JAZORW010000171.1:0-1284 GCA_045656805.1 Eubacteriales bacterium
TGGTTGGCAACGGAGGAGCGGACCAGGGCACGGCGAAGCCGGGCCTGGGCGATACGGATATCCGTATCGGAAGAAGATTTATCCTTCAGCACGGTCTGGGCCTTCTCCTCGGCACGCTTGGCACGGGCCTGGTCGATATCCTCTGCCCACTCAAAGGTGGTAGGCACCAGGGTCACTTCCCCATTCAGCACGGAGACCATACCGCCGATGCAAGCCGCATAACGCTTCTGTCCGTCAATGATCACAGTGGCCTCGCCCATACCCAGGGACGCAACCGTATTGATATGACCGGCCAGAATGCCCATATCACCGGAGGTGGTGCGGACGATCAATTCCTCCACCTGACCTTCATATTCCAGGCCGTCGGGGGTTACGACTTTCAGATGAAAGGGTCTCATTTCTGATCACCCTTCCACTTTTCCACCACCTCGTCGATGGTGCCGGTATAGAGGAAATAGGACTCGGGGATCTGGTCATGCTTGCCCTCGATGATCTCCTTAAAGCCACGGACAGTTCCCTACAGGGGCACATACTTGCCGGCGTAACCGGTGAACTGCTCTGCCACATGGAAGGGCTGGCTCAGGAAACGCTGAACCTTTCTTGCCCGGTTAACGGTCAGCTTGTCCTCTTCGCTGAGCTCGTCCATACCCATGATGGCGATGATATCCTGCAGCTCCTTATAACGCTGCAGAATTCTCTGCACATCTCTTGCCACCTCATAATGCTCACGACCAACCACCTCAGGAGACAGAATTCTGGAAGAAGAATTCAGGGGGTCAACTGCCGGGTAAATACCCAGAGAAGCGATGCCACGATCCAGTGCGGTGGTAGCATCCAGGTGGGCAAAGGTGGTGGCAGGTGCCGGGTCCGTATAGTCGTCAGCAGGCACATAAACCGCCTGGACGGAGGTGATAGAACCGTTCTTAGTAGAGGTGATACGTTCCTGGAGCGCACCCATTTCCGTTGCCAGGGTGGGCTGATAACCAACCGCAGAGGGCATACGGCCCAAAAGGGCAGAAACCTCAGAGCCTGCCTGGGTGAAACGGAAGATGTTATCAATGAAGAGCAGCACATCCTGGTGCTTCACATCACGGAAATACTCTGCCATGGTAAGGCCGGACAGAGCCACACGCATACGGGCTCCGGGAGGCTCGTTCATCTGACCGAAGACCATGGCGGTCTTATTGATAACGCCGGACTCAGTCATTTCGTTATACAGGTCATTGCCCTCACGGGTACGCTCACCGACACCGGTGAAAACAGAGTAACCGTTGTGAGCAGTGG
>JAZORW010000172.1:0-6745 GCA_045656805.1 Eubacteriales bacterium
AACGGAAAAGGCATTTACAATTGGCAGTTAATGACGGATGAAGAATTAAATTGTTTGTTAGAAGAAGCAATACAAAATATTTTGATACCGATTATCAATACTCCGCTTGCCGAACTCGGCACACGAAAAGAAATATGGCAAGGTTGCACTTGCCAAAGAAACAAATGCAACACCTGTTGGGTGCAGAAAAATTTATGGGAAGCGAACGAAATAAAATAAATCGATATGTTTCCAAGCACCGCTCAAAAATCAGGGACAAATGATGCTTTCAACCTACGTTTTGAGGACTTTTTGGTCTTACAACCCCCCGTTTTTGGCACAAAAATATACCTTTTGGTCTTATGACCCATGTCGAGAGTGTCGTTTGTCTGACGAGAAAATAACCCAAAATCGGCTTAAAATGGAAAAAACGAGCCGTTTGAAGTGATTTTAAGAGGAAAATTCAAAAAATCGGTGTCAAAAATTAAAAAATGCTCCATTTTGCGTTGGGACAAAAGTGATTTTTGAGCAAAGTTCGAAAGTTCGTTTTACAGCAGTTTGTCACACCAGAAAAATGTTTTATCTAAAGGCAGGCCCTCAGTATCCGGAATACAGGCAGGCACTGTCAGAGGGTCTGCGGATTTTGGGTCTATAACAGGCAATGCTGTAGACGTGAAAAAAACGAAGGCGATAAGGGATACGGTGTTCCTTTTAGGCTATCGAGCCAAGGGCTTTATCGAAAAGAATCTATTGGCACAAGAAAACGTGCAAATGTCAAAATAAAAAGAAAAGCAGTTGAATCCGGAGGATTAGACAATGAATCAAAAAAACAAGGTAAAGTCCTGGACCATAGACATCCTGGTGGTGCTGTTGGCGGGTGCTATTGTGGGTACTGCGTACCACTTTTTCCAGAATAGTAATGGGTTTGCACCCGGTGGGGTAGGGGGCCTTGCCACCATTACCCACCATTTGCTGGATGGAAAGATCGACTGGTCTATCCTCATGCTGGCTTTCAATGTTCCCATTTTCGTTCTGGTTGCCGCTTTGGTAAACCGTAGGCTGGGCTTTATTCTCACCCTATACATGCTGGTGCAGTCTGCCATGCCCCATTTCTGGAACCTGGTGCTGGGAGAGGGAAAGGTGTATAGCGAGGTTGCCGCAGGGGAGGACTTTAACATCGTGTTTGCCTGCGTGGCTACGGGTGTTGTTTCCGGCATTGGCTTTTCCCTGATGCTGAAGCACTTTGGTGCCAGCGGCGGTACATACGGCATTTCTGCCCTAATTAAGCGTGCCAGACCCGAAACGAACGTGGCGTACGTATCCTTTATTATGGACGCCTCCGTGGTGGCTGTGGCTTTCTTTGTCTATGGCTTTAAGGTAACCCCCGTAATTTGTACCCTGCTAAACCTGTTTATCGCCAACGTGATCGTGGATAACGGAATCAGCGGTGTGAAGAACGGCTATAAGTTTGAGATTGTAACTGCTAATCCCGATGAGCTGTCCCAAGAGCTGATGTCCCGCCTGAAGCACGGTGTCACCGAAATTCGGGTACATGGTATGTATTCTGATACCGACAGATACATGCTGGTGTGCATTATCAATAAGCGGCAGATCGGCACTATGATGAAGATTTTAAAGAAGTATTCCGACTCCTTTGCCTCATTCCAAAAGGTAAACGAAGTCTTCGGTAATTTCAAAAGACGTGTGTAAAACAGTACATAACCTATCGCCCGTATATTTTGGACTGGGACAGCGGCTTTCCTGGGGTCACGTATCTACCTATGGGTGTGACGGTCAGCTACTTAGCTGTCAGGGAACTGCCCAGGAACCGCTGTGGCTGAAGATGGACGAGGGCGGTTCTGTGCCTCCTGACTTCTTCGGGGCAGTGCCCTGTGGACAGGGGCTCATTGAGAGGGGCGCCCTAGAAAGGTTCTCTGCCTCTGTGCCCACGGATATCCCGCTGACTTGTTTGGGTGGGGCGTATCTGTACGCCCACCAAGGCCCCCTACCACAGGGGCGCAAGACCATGGGCGAATTTCGTATAGCCACCCACCAGGATTTAGAACAGGTGGTGGACGGGCTTTCCGCCTTTGGGGCAGAGAGCGGGCTGTGCACCAGGGACCAAAGAGACCCGGTGGAAATAGCCCCTGTCCTGATAGAGGAGGGCAGAGTGGGCCTTTGGTGCGTCTGTGGCGAGATGGTCGCCCTGTGCTATGAGAGTGTGTTGGGAGAAACCCTGTGTCTGTCGGGTGTATATACCCTTCCCCACCACCGTGGGCAGGGTTATGGGGCCGCCCTGGTTTTAGAAATGACCCGCCGTGCCAAGGCACGTGGGCTGACCCCCGTGGTATATGCAGACATGGCATATCCCCCCTCCAACGCCCTCTATGGGTCCCTGGGGTATACCCGGGTAGGAGAGCTGGTAATGGTTGGCTGGGAGAGAAAGGAAGAGGCATGAAGGATGTACGAATCACCGTCATGCGACGGGCGTGCTATGAGGACCTCATGGCACTGTATGAAAATCCCATAGAGCACGCCTGCGACCTAAGAGAGGGACAGATATTCCTTTCAAAAGACGCCCGGTGTCCGGAGGGGCTGTGCCAAAGTGCATGGGAGACCATGGCTCCATTTGTTTTGGAGCTGGCACAGGGTGGCGGTAACTTCTATGACGGCTGGATGAAAAATCCCGCCTCCGCCATGATTTCCTGCAACGACGGCTTCCGCCCCGTCAGCTTTTATCTGGAAACGGTATAAAAAAGAAAAATAAAACGGAGATAGCCCGGGCTATCTCCGTTCTTTGTTTTTGGGAATTATTTGCCTGCGGCATACTGGGAAACGGCACTCATGTAAATGGAGGTCGCCATAGCCAGCTGCTGCTGTGCCTGGGTGTAGTCATCGCTGACAGCGGCGCTGTCTAAGAAGTTTGCGATGCAGTAGGTAGCGGTGAGGGTACCCTCTGCGGTCTGGAACTTCAGGGTCAGCTTGGTGGTCAAAAGGCCCGCATGCAGCTCGTCAATGGTAATCATGCCATTCTCAGGCAGGTAGGTACCAAGGCCCACTACCTCCAGGGCGGTGATGTCTTCGGTTACCGCAAACTGCAGCTGAATACCCTGGGTCAGGGTCGCCCCAACCTTTGCCTTACTGTCCACAGCGGAGGTATCCACCTGGATGCTCTGCACGGTGTAGGCGGAGGTGGAGAAGGTCAGGCTTTCGCCGGTGGCGGTATTAAAGTCGTCAAGGACCTGGGAGGTGCCCTTTGCACTTACCTCAGCGGCGTAGGCATACTGTACCATTGCCAGGATCACGTCCTTCAGCTCCTGAGTGGAGCCTTCCTTTACATACATACGCTGGGCGTAGGTCATGGGGGAATATTCCACGGCACCCAGTGAGGTGACGGTCTTACCCTCAAAGGTGAGACCCACGGCGTATTCCATGGTCTGGTTCATGTCGCAGGCACGGATGCCGTCGATTGCGAATACGTAGCGGTCGTCCTTAAGGATACCTATGTAGGTCTTGCCGCCGCTGACCACGTATACCCCGTCGGCACCGTATGCCTTCACGATATCGGCGTAAATGAACATATTGATGGTCACCTCACCCTTCAGGGTCAGGTTCGCACCGGTCAGCTTCAGAGGCTTCAGGGTAATATCACTATCCAGGGCCACCAGCTCGCCGCCGCGGTAGTAGTTGCCTTCCTCGTCTACCCACAGACCCTGTCCCAGGGGCAGAGCAGTAGCGGCAGAGGCAGAAACGTACTGGGTCATGGAGGAAACGCCCTCGTAGGTTACCTTCAGGAGGTCGTCTGCCTCGCTCAGGTTCATGACACGGATGTTGCGGAAGGTGTAGGAGCGGTAGTTGGTACCGTCATAGGTAGCCTTTACGTGGGGACGGATACGCAGGGCACCGATGCTCTTCAGGTCGGTCTTGCCGTCCACGGTCAGGGTGTAGGCATTCATGCCTGCCAGCTCAGCCTGGGTGATACCGTAGGAGTATGCGGTGGGGGCATCCCCTGTACCCAGGGTAGAGTAGACGGTCAGTCCCGTCCAGGTCCCCTTGGAATCATACTGGGGAATGGCGTAAACGTGGAGTGTATTCCAGCCAACAGTCATTCTCTTAGAGGTGCGCTGGCCGTCTGCATCCAGCAGATAGCCATCTTCGTCCACACGGATCAGGCTCTTATTGATGCCGGAGGAAATAGAGCATACGTTGATACCTGCAAAGGTCTTACCGTCGAAGTATACATCCATGGTAAAGCCTGCAGCACCCTCTGCCAGAACGTTCTGGGCAAGGAACTGCATCTCGTAATCAGTACCGGCACCGGTGACGGTGATGGTGCCTGCTACACTATCAAAGGTAACGTTCTCGCTGGTGTACCACTGAACGTCGGGTGCCCAGTTGGTCTGGCCGTTTACAGTATAGCTGGTGTAGCCCCAGGAGAAGTCAACGGTATTTTCGCCTTCCCACTCGGTTTCCAGCTTGTTGAAGAAGGAGTACTCGGGCTGCTGGGTTTCCTCCTCTTCACCCTCTACGTAATCCTCGGTAACGATAGAGAATTCATCTACCACAAAGCCGTTTAACTGCTTCACGGTCATAACCAGTCTGTTTTCCTCCACGGAAACCACGGCGTAGGTGGGCTGGTCGTTCTGGGTGGTGATAACTACCATGCATTCTTCCACACCCGTGTCACCTATTTTATCGTGGTTCATGGTGGTGGAGCCGACGGTGGTATATACGGTACCGGTGCCCTTGCGGATCAGGTCGGGACTATCCTTGGTAACGATCTCGCCGCCCTTCATGGGGTATGTTCTGGTTACGATGTGGGAGTGCCCCTGAATTACCAGGTCCACGCCATAGCCCTCAATAGTGTCGTAGAGCCAGGGTCTGTCCTCATCTCCACCCTTTCTGTGGTATACGGGCTCGTGTACCATCAGCACTGTCCACTTTGCGTCCTTGTTTGCCTCCAGATCGTTTACCAGCCACTGACGCTGTGCCTTTAGCATGTACACGTCATCCGCACAGTAGGAGCCGGAGTTCAGAACGATAAAGTGAACGTCACCGTAGTTGTAGGAATATATGGTGTCCTCAAAATTTTTCAGCTGCTTTTTCAGGTGCTCATTGGTGATGCTGCCGGTAATAGACTTATCCAGTGCGTTGGCACCGTTGTCGGGATTGTTGAAGTGCAGGGCAAAATAGTTGTTGTTGTCGTCAGACCAGGTGTCGTGGTTACCAACGGCTGCAAAGTGAGGAACGGTGGCACCGTATTCACCCAGTGCCTTGAAGTACCAGTTCCACATGCTCAGGGTAGAGCCACGGTCGGTCACGTCACCGGTATGCAGGATAAAGGCAGGGTTGCTCACGTCCTTCATGGCTGCCAGAATAGCGGCCTGGGCGTAGGTGTAGCCCTTATTATCGAGGGTCAGACCACCCCAAGAAAGACTCTGGGTATCACCGATGGCGATGAACTGGAAGTCGCCGATGTTTTCTTCAGCGGTTCTAAAGGTGTAGATATTACTCCACATATCAGAGTCAGTGCTGCCTGCAATACCTACCTGGTATTCATATTCGGTATTGGCGGTCAGGGTAAGGAGGTCTGCCTTGTAGTAGTCCTCGGTGGCTACGGTAGACACCTCGCTCATGCGTCTGGCAGCCACCTCGGTCCACTCGCTACTTCCCTTGACTCTGTATCTGGCTGCCATGGTGGCGCCGTTTACGAAAGCACTCTTTGCAGTCCATGCTAACAGACGGGAGGTCTGGGGGTTATCAAAGGCAGTTACCAGGTTGTATACGTTGGCACCGAAGCCACCGACGGTGGGCTCTACGGTTTCCAGGGTGTATTGGTTGGAAACCACGTCGTCCTTGGTGATCTTCTCATTGGTTACAGAGTCACCGGTGATATCCCAAGTGAAGGTGTTTACATTCTGGGTATGAGCATATCCTCTACGCAGAACGCCGCCATTAGGCATGGTTACCTCTATGGTCATGATATTCTGTGCGGCATTGGTCAGCACAGCTAACTTGTAGGTGCCCAGCTCAGAATAGTCACCGCTGATCTGAGAGCCGCAAAGGCGGATAACACCGTTAGACAGAGAGAAGATCTCCACACCGTTCATCTTCAGGGAAGCACTGCCGCCCTCTACGTGCTCCAGGTCGCAGGTGTAGGTGGAGGCGCGCTCGTCAGGGGTCTGACAGGAGAAGGAGAAGTTATCGATATTGACAGCACCGTCCTCACATCTGAGCACCAGATACTTCATGCCGCCGTTACGTACGGTCATATCGTCGTAGTTGTCGGAGGTTCTGCTACCCGTTGCCAGCACGTTGCCACTGGCATCCGTGACGGTGGAGGTGCAGGTGGTGCCCTGCAACACCAGGGTGGCGTGCATGGTCTTATTTACGTATTTAGAGCTGGAGTAGGTAACGTAGGTACCGCCCGCTCTGACCTTGCTGTCTTTGTTATTGATCTCGATCTGGTTGTAGTAGCCGGCCCACGCTACGTACAGAACACGGGTATGGGCGGCGTCGTCCCAGTAGGAGCCACTGCCCGAGTTGGTAACGGTGAAATCAAAGTCGAACACGTACACGTTGCTGGTGGAATATTCGGGCAGTCCCTCCACCTTCGTCCAGTTGAATTGCACGCTATCCTTGGTATTCATTTTCAGAACACCGTTTTCAAGGGTGGGGGCCGTGGCGGCAATCTTTTTGTCTGCCTTGGTTACGTCCTCCACCTCCCATAGACCTGTGGCAGCCATAGCGTCAAAGCTGTCATAGT
>JAZORW010000173.1:0-13897 GCA_045656805.1 Eubacteriales bacterium
AACTGTGCCATCAGCTCTTTTTTGTTGTCATCGGCAATAATTGCGATCTCCATATCTTACTCCTTCCAGGTATCAGCCTGTATACACCAGCGGGCTATGCCCGCCCTCAAGACGTGTTACTATGCGGTCGAATATCTCCCCGAGAGCCTCTGTCACATTTCCCTGCACAGGAGGCAGAATGCCCAAAAGCGGCTCCCCTACCGTGTCGATCGCCAGCCTGGGATCTAACTCTCCCTGCCTTCCGTTCAGTACCAGCCGCACCTGCCCGGCTCCCCGTCGCTTCTCCTCCACCAGCCGGGCGGTAGCCCGCAGGGAAAGGGGGTCTGTGGCGGTGACCGCCACCAACAGATCCAAAGGGGGACAGGGGGTATAGGGGGAAAGGTCCAGCACCACCGCACGGGGGCACAGCTCTTTTGTGACCAGCGACACCGCCATCTCCGCCTCGCCCTCGGAAAGAGGTCGCCCGGAGGAGGGCAGAAAATACAGATTTTCTCTTGGACGAAGGCATGCGCGGGAGGGAGAGATACCGCCCGTCAGGCAGTCACCCAAATGGTAAACCACACTGTCTTCCACCCCCAGATAGGCATCCAGGGAGCTGCCGTATGCCACCGGATCCATCAGGGCACAGCCGTATCCCCTACGGGCCAGCCCCAGGGAAAGTCCCAGTGCCACCGTAGAGGTACCCACGCCACCGCGGGCGCCGCATACCCCGATATATTTCGTCGCTGTATCTCTAAAGATATCCATAGTCACCATTATTATACTATTCCTCCCGGGCTTTGTCAATTGTTACCGTGACGAAATCCCCCCATATCTTTTGGAAAATCCTACAAAACCGCCCCCTCTCTTCACGGGGTTTTTTCAGTGCTTTTTTTATATCGGGGCTTGATTATCGGGGCGATATGTTATATAATACTCTATACTGATAAATATCTACACGCACGTGAGAAAGTGACGGTACCCAAAATGATTTATGAAAACATCAAGGCTCTTACCCAACTGGACCAGGAGGTAGGTCTTGCCATCGAGGCAGAATACCACCGTGAAAAGAAGGGCCTGGAGCTGATTGCATCTGAGAACGTAGTCAGCGAGGCTGTTCTGCTGGCAGCCGGCAGCATCCTGACCAATAAGTATGCTGAGGGTTACCCCGGCAAGCGTTACTACGGCGGCTGCGAGAAGGTAGACGTGGTAGAAAACCTGGCGATCGAGCGTGCCAAGAAGCTGTTCGGTGCTGAGTACGCCAACGTACAGCCCCACTCCGGCTCTCAGGCAAACACTGCCGTATACGTGGCACTTCTGAACCACGGTGATACCGTTATGGGTATGAGCCTGGCTGAGGGTGGTCACCTGACCCACGGTAGCCCTGTAAACTTCTCCGGTATCTACTATAACTTCGTACCCTACGGCCTGAACCCCGAGACCGAGCTGCTGGACTACGATAAGATGGAGGAGCTGGCTCTGGAGTGCAGACCTAAGCTGATCGTAGCCGGTGCCTCTGCATACCCCCGTATCATCGACTTTAAGAGAATTTCCGAGATCGCCAAGAAGGTAGGCGCCTACCTGATGGTAGATATGGCACACATTGCCGGTCTGGTAGCAGCAGGTGAGCATCCCTCTCCCATGCCCTACGCCGACGTAGTGACCACCACCACTCATAAGACCCTGCGCGGTACCAGAGGCGGTCTGATCCTGACCAACAACGAAGAGATCGCCAAGAAGATCAACAAGGCAATTTTCCCCGGTATCCAGGGCGGTCCCCTGCTCCACGTGATCGCAGGTAAGGCCGTATGCTTTGGTGAGGCTCTCACCCCTGCCTTTGCCGACTATCAGGCACAGGTCGTGAAGAATGCGAAGGCTCTGGCAAACGCCCTGGTGGCAGAGGGCTTCCGCCTGGTAAGCGGCGGCACCGATAACCACCTGATGCTGGTTGACCTCCGTCCCTTCTCCATCACCGGTAAGGAAATGGAGCACCGTCTGGACGAGTGCGGCATCACCGTCAATAAGAATGCCATCCCCAACGATCCTGAGAAGCCCTTCGTAACCTCCGGTATCCGTGTAGGTACCCCTGCCGTTACCACCCGTGGGCTGAAGGAAGAGGATATGGTCACCATTGCACGTCTGCTCCGTCTGTGTGCCACCGACTTTGAGGCACAGAAGGATGCCATCCGCCGTGAGGTAGATGCCCTGTGCGAGAAGTACCCCCTGTTTGACTGATTTCAATTCATAAAGAGAGAATAGCAATGAAAGAATTTAAGAGAATCGGTGTTCTTTCCTCCGGCGGCGATGCCCCCGGTATGAATGCCGCCATCCGTGCGGTAACCCGTGCAGCCCTGGCAAAGGGTGTAGAGGTTATGGGCATTTACCGCGGTTACTCGGGTCTGATCGACGGGGATATTAAGCCTCTGGGCCTGCGTGACGTATCTAACATTATCAACCACGGCGGCACCTTCCTGTATTCTGACCGTTGCCCTGAGTTCAAGACCGAAGAGGGTATGCAGAAGGCAGTCGAGACCTGTAAGAAATTCGGCATCGACGGCATCATCGCCCTGGGCGGTGACGGCACCTTCCGCGGTGCTACCGACCTGACCGCCAGGGGAATTCCCTGCATCGGTCTGCCCGGCACCATTGATAACGATATCACCTCCACCGATGCCACCATCGGCTTCGATACCGCTATGAACACCGTCATTGAGATGGTAGACCGTCTCCGTGACACCTGTGAGTCTCACGCCCGCTGCAACGTAGTAGAGGTTATGGGCCGCGGGGCAGGTGACATTGCAGTGCGTACCGGCATTGCCGCCGGTGCTACCGGTGTGGCTATCCCCGAGATCCCCTTTGACGAGGCTGCCCTGATCCACAAGATCAAGACCGACCGCGAGGCCGGTAAGAGAAACTTTATCGTTATCGTCTCCGAGGGCATGGGTCCCGACTTCTCTCAGGCACTGGCTGAGAGCATCGAGCGTCAGACCGGGGTTGAGACTAAGTTTGCCCGCCTGGCACACGTTGTCCGTGGCGGTAACCCCAACCTGCGTGACCGTGTACTGGCATCCCGTATGGGTCAGTGTGCCGTTGAGCAGCTGCTGGCAGGCAGATCCAACCTGGTGGTTTGCGAGCATGGCGGTGAGATCACCACCACCGATATCCAGTATGCCCTGATCCTGGATAGAATGTATAAAAATAAGCTGAAGCCCGGTGACCTGGACGCCTTCACCGCAGAACAGCTGGAGTCCATGCGTGCCGCCTGTAAGCGTAAGGCAGACCTGATCCGTTCCCTGTGGGAAACCTGCGAGCTGCTCTCCCTGTGAAAAAGCATCTCCCCGGCCTGATATGGACCACTGCAGGCATCCTGCTCTGCATCTTCTGCCTCAGGCTGAACCAAACCCACGAGGTACAGACCGACCAGATAATCCTCTTCTACGCTTCCCTGATGGTAGCCGTGGCAGGCCTGATGGCCCACACCTTCCTACATAAGAGCGACAATGTCTGCACCGTCAACTTCGCCTATAAGCTGCTGGGCGAAGCCCTGCTGATCCTCTTCCTCCTGGGCACCATGCTTAGCGAGATCTTCTTCCCCGCATAATCAAATAGTAAGAGCAAGGATTTTCCCCCTTGCTCTTTCCTTTTTATATATAAATACGCTCGGCGTGGAACGAAGCTCTCCTCCGCCGCGGATACTTCGAGCAGAAAGCCGCGATCGCGCCTTGAAGGCGTACGGGCGTAGCGAAGCGGCAAAACGGTAGTGAATAACAGTCCGGTGGACTGTTAGAGCCGTTTTGTGACCGAGCCGCAGCGAGTAGCGAAGCGGCACGAGGGTCTTAGAAAACAGCACGGTGTGCTGTTTTCCCCCGAGTGTGACCGAGCCGCAGCGAGTAGCGTAGCGGCACGAGGGTCTTAGAAAACAGCACGGTGTGCTGTTTTCCCCCGAGTGTGACCGAGCCGCAGCGAGACCCTCCGAACAGAAGTGAGCGTGGGTAAGAGCCTAAAAATCAAAAAGAGAGTGACGCCCGTAGGCATCACTCTCGATTTTATTCTTTGCAGCCGAGTAACTTTTAGTAGAAAACTTCGATCGCGACTCGAAGGTGTACTTTGTACTGCGAGCAGGAGCGAGCGGAGTTAGCAAATAAAAGGGACTACACCGAAGTGTAATCCCTTTTTTGCGATTATACAAAAGTATACTCGGCGTGGAACGAAGCTCTAACTTATCATTCGAGCTCGTACCAGTCCTCCATAATCTTATTCAGAGTCTCCTGCTTTCTCTGTGCAGCAGTGGAGTATACACCACCGATGGTGGACTCGTATGCAGTGAAGTTCTCACCTCTCAGCATCTTGGTCAGGGTGTACTCATATACACCGGCACCGGAACGGAAGTCGATGACGTGGTCCAGGATGGAGCTCTTACCGTCACCCAGGTTCTCGTAGATCAGGTCCAGCATTACACCGGCACCGGAACCGGACAGATACTTACCACCCATTGCACCGTTGAAGTACTCGTCGATGATCTTCTCGGAGTTCTCGTGTGCGTACTGAATGAAGGCGGAGGCCATCTTACCGTTAGAGCTGTGGTAACCCAGAGCACCTACACGGGCACGGGTGTTAACAGTGGTGTTGTAGTCGTAGGAGGTAGATACCTTCGGTACGGGCAGGATGGACAGAGCCTCCATGTTCTGGAAGTCCTCTTCCTCGATTACACCCAGCATCTGGGGACCTGCAAACAGTGCACGGCCTGCGGTGAAGATCTCCTTAACCTGCAGAACGCCTGCAACGTCGCCCTGTACGGAGGCGTCACAGAGAACGCCGTTCCAAGTGGAAACGGAAGCGATCTTCTGGAACAGCTCGTTGACAGCATAGCAGGTGGTGTCCAGGGTGTAAACGGTCTGGCCGCCCACTTCCTTCACCTTATAGTTGGTGAATGCGGTGGAGTACAGCATACCGTTGGAAGACAGACCGCTGACAGACAGAGCCATCAGCAGATCGGTGCTCTCGATGGTCTCGTTACCGCCGGAGTAGATGAAGCTCATGTTGGTCAGCTCATCCCAGGTCCACTTACCGCTGTCTACCAGGTCATACAGCTCCTGGCAGTCCTCGTCGTCCTGGTCAACCAGGTCAACGTACATCTCCATGTTGAAGGGCATAACGATCATTGCACGGAGCACGTCCATGTAATAGTCGCCGGCGATGAGGTACATCTTGTCATAAGACAGGGACATATCCTCCATCAGGTCCTCATAGTAGCCGAATTCGGAAGAGAAGTCGAAATAGCCGGTCTTATCGTCCATCATATACTTGTACAGGTTGGCAAAGGTACCTGCGGTCAGGGAGGCACCTACCAGGTCGTACATCATGTCGCAGTACATATCGTAGCCACGGTTGTTGGACTCCAGGTCTACGATGTAGCTGGCAACCTTGGACCAGTCCTCGCTGCAGTAACCGTACATCAGGGAAATACCCAGCTCCTCCTGTGCAGAGTCATTACGCTGCTTTACCAGGTTCTGTACCTTCTCCAGGCTGGAGGTACCGCCGCTCAGTGCTTCGGGACCCTTCATGTACAGGGTACCGGGCTGCAGCTCGTTGTCATTCAGGTTGGACAGCTGGATGGTCAGAGTAGCAGGCTCGCCGTCAACGCTGAAGTCGACGTTGTTCCACCATCCGGACTTATTGGGGTTGGGGTCGGGCCTAGGACCGTCATCGGGCACAAATGCACCGCCACCCTTATCGTCGCCACAAGCAACCAGCATGGTGCCGACCAGAACCAGAACCAACAGCAGGCTCAAAATTCTTTTCATAAGCTTTCTCCTTAAATAAGTATATTTGTAGGCTATGGGCACCCAACGGGGCATAACTATCCCATATTCTAAGTATATTTAGTGTATCACGGGCGTGTGAAAAAGTCAAGCATTCCCCGCCCTCCTCCCCCCTCTGTTTTTTTATTTTTGTCGCTTTGCACAAGCGGGTGCATCCCCCTTTGGTCACTTGCTACACAGTTTTTTTCCTTTTCGGGGGCGACAAATTTCAAAAAGGGTTGACAAATCCCCCTACGGGGGCTACAATAAGCATATCAAAAATTTATATTTATATGTTCGTGAGGTTCTAAATGACGAAACAGAAGACCGACCTGGTGGTACTGGCAGCAGGTATGGGCAGCCGCTTTGGCTCCTTTAAGCAGATGGCATCCTTCGGCCCTAAGGGCGAGACCATCATCGACTATTCTCTTTACGATGCCCGCCTGGCAGGCTTTGACCGTGCCGTGGTGATCATTAAGCGTGCGATTGAGAAGGAATTCCGTGAAACCGCCGGTAAGCGTCTGGAGAAGATGATGGACGTGGAGTACGCCTTCCAGGAATTCGAGAAGGTGCCCGCACCCTTTAAGGTGCATCCCGACCGTGTAAAGCCCCTGGGAACCGGCCACGCCGTCCTCTGTGCGAAGGATCAGATTAAGAACCCCTTCTGCGTCATCAATTCCGACGACTTCTACGGCCGTGAGTCCTATCAGCTGATCCACGAGTTCCTCTGCACCCAGCCCGCCTGCTGCATGGCCGGCTACCGTCTGGGTAACACCCTGGCAGAGACCGGCGGTGTAAACCGCGGTATTTGCTCTGTCACCGAGGACGGATACCTCTCCTCTATCGAGGAAACCATGAACATCACCCGTGACAGCGGCATTTCCGAGGATGCCGTAGCCTCCATGAACATGTGGGGCATCACCCCCGATATTCTCCCCCTGCTGGAGGAGGATTTCACCCGCTTCATGGCAGGTCTGGAGGATCCCCTGAAGGGTGAGCATTACCTGCCCATCTTCATGGGCGACATGGTTGCCCGGGGCAAGACCACCGTTAAGGTGCTGAACACCCCCTCTAAGTGGTACGGCGTTACCTACAAGGAGGACACCGAGGCACTGCGTGCCGCACTGGCCCGCATGTATGCCGACGGCACCTATCCCGAAAATCTGTAATCCATTCAAAAACAAAAGAGAGAACGCAAGGGCGAATGCCGCGTTCTCTCTTTTTTGGTGGGAATGAAATCGCCGCGGGCGATGATGTCCGCCAATGGCGGATTAAGTCCAAGGCGGAGCCTTGGATGAAGTCAAATCCGTCCATCTTATAATCTTGCATAGCAAGACTTCATCGCAAAAGCGACTTCATCCACCTGTGGTGGATTTCATCCGTCGGAGCTTAGGCGCAGACGGATTTGATTGCGTGACTCTCCGACTGAGAGCCACGCACAAGGTGGTGCCCTTTTTTCTTTGGCTTTTCGCCCTTATCTCTTGTTAGAGGTGGTGCGCAGGGTTACGTCGTGGTAGCCACCCTCTACGATAGAGGTGGAGGATACCAGAGTCAGCTTTGCATTCTTCTGCAGGTCGGGGATGTTGATCACGCCCACGTTGCACATGGTGGACTTTACCTTATACAGGGACTTAGCCACGTTGTCATGCAGGGGGCCTGCGTAGGTAACGTAGGAGTCAACGCCTTCCTCGAAGGACAGCTTTGCCTTACCGCCCAGGTCGTATCTCTGCCAGTTACGGGCACGGTTAGAGCCCTCGCCCCAGTATTCCTTCACGTAGGTGCCGTTTACCATAGTCTTGGGGGTGGGAGACTCGTCAAAGCGGGCGAAGTATCTACCCAGCATCATGAAGTCAGAGCCCATAGCCAGTGCCAGGGTCATGTGGTAATCGTATACGATACCGCCGTCAGAGCACAGAGGAATATATACACCGGTCTCCTCGAAATAGCGGTCACGTGCCTCAGCCACCTCGATGACGGCGGAAGCCTGTCCACGGCCGATACCCTTCTGCTCACGGGTGATGCAGATAGAGCCCCCGCCGATACCGATCTTAATAAAGTCGGCGCCTGCCTCGGCGAGGAAACGGAAGCCCTCGGCGTCTACTACGTTACCAGCACCGACCTTCACGGTGTCGCCGTAGTTCTTACGAACGAAGTCCAGGGTCTTCTTCTGCCAGATGGTGTAGCCCTCAGAGGAGTCGATACACAGAACATCTGCACCCGCCTCGATCAGGGCGGGGATACGCTTCTCATAGTCCAGGGTATTGATACCTGCACCAACCATATACCGCTTCTTGCTGTCCAGCAGCTCCTGGGGGTTTTCCTTGTGGCTGGAATAGTCCTTACGGAATACCAGGTATGCCAGGTTGCCACGGTCGTCTACCAGGGGCAGAGAGTTCAGCTTATGCTCCCAGATAATATCGTTGGCATCCTTCAGGGTGGTGGTAGCAGGGGCGGTCACCAGCTTATCGATAGGAGTCATGAACTCCTTTACCTGCAGGTCGGTGGACATACGGCTTACACGGTAATCTCTGCTGGTAACGATACCGCACAGACGGCCGTTGGGGGTACCGTCGTGGGTGATGGCGATGGTATTATGACCCTTCAGCTCTACCAGATCCAGTACGTCTGCCAGAGTGTTCTCGGGGGTCAGGTTGGAGTCGCTGACTACGAAGCCCGCCTTATAGTTCTTTACACGGGCAACCATAGCTGCCTCGTCCTCAATGGACTGAGAGCCGTAGATAAAGGAAAGTCCGCCCTCCTTGGCCAGAGCGATTGCCATACGGTCGTCAGAGACGCTCTGCATGATAGCAGATACCATGGGGATGCTCAGCTTAATGGGGCATTCCTCCTGACCCCGACGGTACTTGACCAGAGGGGTGGAAAGGTCAACGTTTGCAGGGATGCAGTCCTCGGAGGTGTAGCCGGGAATAAACAGATATTCCCCAAAGGTATGGGACTCGCCGGGAAGGATGTGTGCCATAGTCTTCTCCTTATCATTTCAGGTCGAATTTTTAATTACATCATTTTAGCATATATTTTCTCTTTAATCAAGAGGTTTGGGGCAGGGAAAAAGTGAGAATTCCCCTCTTTTTTCCCCAAAATATCCACCAAAGTATACAAAAGCATCCTCGGGTGAGAAAAAGGGGCGGACACCGCCCTCACGCAGGGAGCGGTGCCCACCCAAAAGCTTAGGGGGTCAGTCTGTTAGGACCGCGGAAGAGGAACTCTGCCTCCTTGATGGACATGCCTACCAGCAGCATGGTCAGACGGTCGATGCCCAGACCGAAGCCGCCGTGGGGGGGACAGCCATAGCGGAAGAACTGCAGATAGAACTCTACGTCCTTCTCCAGTCCCTTTTCAGCAGCCTGGCTCTTCAGCTGCTCATAGCGATGCTCTCTCTGGGCGCCGGTGGTGATCTCCACACCACGCCAGATCAGGTCGTAGCCCTGGGGTACGCCCTCCTCGTTACGCATGTGGTAGAAGGCACGCTCCTTGGCATCGTAGTCGGTAACGAACAGGAACTCGTGACCGTACTTCTCCTTGGTATAGCGGGCACACAGGCGCTCTGCATCGGTGGTCAGGTCACCCTTCAGCTCATCGGGCACGGTGTAGCCGTAGCGCTCCTCCAGCTCCCCATACAGATCTCTCAGCTTCATGATGGGGAAGGGGGTCTCGGGCACGATCACCTCGTACTCGGGGCCAAAGAGGGCAACGATCTCCTCGCCGTACTGCTCCTTTACAGCCTTCAGGCCTGCTACCAGCAGCTCCTCCTCCAGCTTCATCACGTCGTACATGCTCTCGATATAGGAGAACTCCAGGTCAAAGCCGGAGAACTCGGTGGCGTGCTTATTGGTATAAGACTTCTCGGCACGGAATACGGGGCCGGTCTCAAAGATACGCTCCAGGCCTGCTGCCATGGCCATCTGCTTATAGAACTGGGGGGACTGGGCAAGATATGCCTGGGTGTCGAAATACTTCACCTCAAATACGTCAGAGCCACTCTCGGATGCGGCGGCAATCAGCTTCGGGGTATGGATCTCTACAAACTTCTTCTCCAGGAGATACTCACGCATAGCGGCCACCAGGGCGGTCTGCACCTTCAGCATCAGCTGGTTCTTCTCACGGCGCAGATCGATCCAGCGATAGTCCATGCGGGAATCGATCTCGGAATCCTCTGCAATGGGCAGACCCTCTGCCAGGCTCTCAATACGCAGAGTCTCGGGCACTACCTCCTTGCCCCCCAGCTTTACGGAGGGGTTCAGGGTCAGGGTACCCTCAATTGTCAAAAAGGAATGGGCGGTAACGGTGGTGATCTCGGGGAACTCCTCCTTGCCGAAGGTGACCTGCACCTTTCCACTCATATCTCTCAGCACCACGAATGCCCCCCAGCGCATCTGGCGGACAGTCTCTGCAAAGCCGCAGATACGGCACTTCTCTCCGGGGATCATGTCGCGGATATAGGTTCTTTCCATGTTTTTTCCTTACTCTTTCTTAAACTTATCTCGGCTTCACGCCGTCATTTTAGTCCTCAATGTACATCCGTGCGATGACCTGGGGCACACGGGGTCTATCCCGCATATCGGTCTGCACGGCGGCAATGGCGTCTACGGTCTCCATACCCTCGGTCACGTAGCCGAAGGCGGCATACTGCCCATCCAGATGGGGTGCATCTGCATGCATGATAAAGAACTGGCTGGATGCAGAGTTGGGCATCATGGAGCGTGCCATAGAGATCACGCCACGGGTATGACGCAGGTTGTTCTCGGGGTGACCGTTAGCGGCGAACTCACCCTCGATGGTATTGGGCGCACCGCCCATACCGTTACCCAGGGGGTCGCCGCCCTGGATCATAAAGCCGGGGATCACACGGTGGAAGGTCAGGCCGTCGTAAAAGCCCTCCTTCACCAGTGCCTCAAAGTTTGCCACCGTTTTGGGTGCCACGTTGGGGCAAAGGCAGATCTTTACCTTACCGCCGTTTTCCATTTCCATCACTACCATTTGTCTTACCTCCATTACATAGATGTAATCTTTTATACATATACTAAACCAAAACCCGCTTTCAGTCAAGGGGTAAAGCCGCCGAAAGGCAAAAAAGGAGCCGTATGGAAGAAAAAAGATCCGCCATAGAATGGGCGGCACGTCTTTTGTGCCTTGCCCTCCTGCTGCTGGGGGGCTATTTGCTGGTCAAATACCTTCTTGGCATCCTTCTGCCCTTTCTGATCGGTGCCGCCCTTGCCCTGGGTCTGCGTCGCCCTGCCGAAGCCCTCAAAAAGGGCACCCGTATCCCCTGCCCCGTCCTGCGGCTGATTCTGGCACTGTCCCTGTTTTTTTGCATCGGGGTGGGAGTGTGGCTTTTGGGGGCACGGCTGATACGGGAGCTGCAGCGGCTGGTGCTGGCGCTGGAGGCGGGAAATCCCGATCTGGCCGCCCGCTGGCAGGCACTGCTGGACAGCCTCCCCGCACCCCTCAAGGGAGAGGGGGGATACCTGACCCAGGTGACCCAAAACGCCCTGGGTGCCCTCAGCTCCTATCTGCCAAAGGTGCTGACCGCTATCGTGTCTGGGGTGCCCAGAGTGGTGCTGTTTTTGGTAATGACCCTGCTCTCAACCGTTTATTTTTGCCTGGATCTGGAGGGGATCAGCTCTGCCGTCTCCCGTGTTTTACCACAAAAATACAGGCTCCACCTTGCCAAGCTCAAAAGCGGTGCCTGCCGAGTGGGAGTGACGTACCTCAGGTCGTACCTGTGCCTGATGGGGGTCACCTTTGCCCTGACTCTCACAGGGCTGCTGATCCTGCGGGTGGACTATGCCCTGCTGCTGGCGTTTCTCATTTCTCTCGTAGATGTTTTTCCCGTCCTGGGGGTGGGCACCGTCCTGATCCCCTGGGGGATCTGGTGCCTGACCATGGGGGGTAACCCCTTTTTGGGAATCGGTCTTTTGGTGCTGTGGGGGGTCTGCAGCCTGACCCGCCAATTTTTAGAGCCACGGCTCTTGGGCGGCAGCCTGGGGGTACACCCCCTCCTGACCCTCTTTGCCATGTATCTGGGCCTAAGGATGGCGGGCGTGGCGGGAATGCTCCTCCTGCCCGCTCTGTGCGTGCCTCTCACCTCTCTTCTGCGGGGGCGAGAAGAAGGCTCCGCGGAAAAGAAAAATTAGAAAAAGCGTGGCATCGCCACGCTTTTTGCTTTGGGTTTTCTTAGGCTTATCTGAAGGTCGCCTTCACGATCTTCACGGTCTGAATAGGTGCGTCGGAGGCGTTGGTAGCCACTGCCGCAATAGCGTCTACCACGTCCATGCCCTCGATCACCTGGCCGAAGGCGGCATAGTTGCCGTCCAGGGAACGGGTGTTGTTAAGAGAGGTCTCCAGCACGATAAAGAACTGGCAGGAGGCAGAGTCGTTAGAATTGCCACGTGCCATAGACACGGTGCCGCGGACGTGCTTTAGATCGTTGCCCGTAAAGCCGTTAGAGGAAAATTCCCCGGGGATAGTCTTGCCGGAATTGCCGGTGCCGTCACCCTTAGGGTCGCCCCCCTGGATTACGAAGCCGGGCACAATGCGGTGGAAGGTCAGCCCATCGTAAAAGCCCTCTGCCACCAGGCACTGGAAGTTATACACCGTGGCAGGTGCCTTTCTGGGATACAGCTCGATGACGATCTCCCCGAAGCCCTCGATTTCAAAAACCACGGTATTGGTCATTTCATTTTTCTTACAGGCGGAAATGCTGAGCACCATAGACAGCATCAGCAGGCAAACCGCCAAAAGGGAAAAAATACGCTTCATAGCTTCCTCTCCGGATCAGGTTTCTTCTTGGATCTGACACTGGGTGTCAGGGTCGCAGCCATGGATATCCTCTGCGGTCTCTGCCCCCAGGCGTCGCTGGCTCTCCCGCCGCTTCATGCGGAAGTGATGGGTCAGGGTAATGGCACCGCAGGTGACGATGGCAAGGTAGGAGGTGAAGATACGGGTCAGCAGCATGGAGAACATGCAGGCCCCCATATCGGGCAAATACTTACTGAAGGTTTCCACGTGCAGGGTCTCGGCCAGTCCCATGCCGCCGGGCAGGGGCAGAGCGGAGGCACCCACGATGCAGTACAGCTGCATGGCGAATAGCTCCCAGAAGGTGGCGGCATCTCCCAGCCCCATGGCACGGAAAACGAAGTAGGCAACGGGGGCCAGGATCATACGCTGCATCACAGCGTTGGTCATCAGAGTTGGCAAAAGCCACTTATGCTCCTTCACGATGGCGAAGGCACTGCGGTAGGAGTCCACCGAGGCACGGTATACCGTGATCCGCTCCTCCCTGTTTTTCACCAGGTGCAGCTTTCCCAGAATGCCGAACATGAGGTCGCCGAGAAAATATACGAACTTCTTGGATAGCATGCAGGCAAGGCAGAAGACAATGAGAATGGCGTGGAAGCTGATGCCCACGATGACGCACGCCTTTTCCAGGGCGGAGAAGTCAAGGAACAGCTGAGGCTTTACCAGCAGTGCCACAAGAGAGATCACCAAAAGCCCGACGGTATACAGGGTCACGTTCAGGATCAGCACCGCGGTGGACTGGGACAGGGGGACCCCGCCCTTGGTCATATAATAGGCGGCGGCGGGCTGACCGCCCGTGGCCGAGGGGGTAATGGCGGAGAAATAAATATCCGAGGAGGCGTAGACCACCGCCTGCTTCAGGCTTCTCTTATACCCCACCGCACGGCACAAAAGAAACAGGTTCACCGCCTCGCTGCCCACTGAGATCACAAGACAGCCCAGTGCGGGCAGCAGCCACCACCAGTCAAGGCTCAGAAAATCGGAGAGGCTGATGGGATTCTCGGGGTCGTACAACCGGCGGAACAGGAAAACGAAGGTAAAAACCAGAATGGCGGCAATGAACAGATAGTTCAGCAGCTGAGAACGGATAGACAGCATCCGCTCGGTCTGTGTTTTCTTAATTCTTGGCTTCTTCAGCACGGCTATCCCTCCTCTCCGCCCGCAGGCAAATCTACATACAGTGTATAGTGTAACATATTTTACTTTGGTTTGCAATCCACGGTGGAAATTTTCTTAAAAGAAAAAGGGGGGGCAGACTGCAAAAGAGAAGGGACAGGCAATGCCTGTCCCAAAAGCCC
>JAZORW010000174.1:0-10981 GCA_045656805.1 Eubacteriales bacterium
GGAGAAGGTCTGCCATCTGCCCCTGCCCCCCAGTGCTTCCTTTAGGGATTTCACGGGATGGAAAATCCAGAAGGCTCTCAGCCGCAGAAAAAGGTATCCCCCCGCTGAAAGCAGTGCCATCAGAACCGCGGGACCAAACAAATAGGAATGTAAAGCTTCCATCAAAATAAAACACCCCCCTGACACAAGATATGTCGGGGGGATATTTTTCTATGAAAAATCAGTGGGAGGCGTTCTTTTTTGCCGCCTCTGCCTTCATACGCAGGGACTTGTCCAGAATTCTCTTTCTCAGTCGGATGCTCTTGGGGGTTACCTCGATCAGCTCGTCCTCGGCGATAAACTCAATGGCCTCCTCCAGGGACAGCTGCTTGGGGGTGATCAGGGTCAAGGCTTCGTCTGCACCCGTAGAGCGAACTGCGGTCAGGTGCTTCTTCTTGCACACGTTGACGGCGATGTCGCCGGGCTTGGGGTTTTCACCCACGATCATACCCTCGTATACAGGCACGGAGGGGCCGATAAACAGGGGACCTCTGTCCTGAGAGTAGAACAGGCCGTAGGAGGTGGTTTCACCGGTTTCGCTGGCTACCAGAGAGCCTGTGAAACGCATGGTCACGTTACCCTTAAAGGGTGCGTAGCCGTCAAATACAGAGTTGATGACACCCTCACCGCGGGTGGCAGTCATAAATTCACTGCGGTAGCCCAGAAGGCAACGGGTGGGGATGCGGTAGGACAGCTTCTGACGGGAGCCGCGAAGCTGCATATCCAGCAGCTCACCCTTACGGGAGCCAAGACGCTCCATAACGGGGCCCATATATTCCTCGGGCACGTCAATGGTTACCAGCTCCATAGGCTCGCACTGTACGCCGTCCACCTCCTGCAGCAGCACGGAGGGGTTAGAGCAGGTCAGCTCATAGCCCTCACGGCGCATGTTCTCAATGAGAACAGACAGGTGCATTTCGCCTCGGCCTGCCACCTTAAAGCAGTCGGTGGTCTCGCCGTCGGATACACGCAGGGATACGTCACGGAGCAGCTCACGGTACAGGCGGTCACGCAGGTGGCGGGAGGTAACGTACTTGCCCTCTCTGCCTGCAAAGGGAGAATCGTTGACCGAAATGGTCATTTCCAGGGTGGGGGCAGACACCTTTACGAATTCCAGGGGCTCCACCGCGGTGTTCTGGCACACGGTGTCACCGATATTGATGTCCTCAGCACCGGAGAAGGCAACGATGTCGCCCATGCGTGCTTCGGTAACCTGGGTACGTGCCAGACCGTCAAACTGGTAAATAGACACGATCTTTGCCCGTCTGGGGGCAGTGCCGGAGTGGTAGTTACACAGCATGACCTCCTGATTCTGCTTCATGGTGCCACGCTCAATGCGTCCGATGCCGATACGGCCTACAAAGTTGTTGTAGTCGATGCAGGAAACCAGGGTCTGCAGGGGGGCATCCTCGTCACCCTCGGGGGCGGGGATGTAGTTCAGGATAGTTTCAAAGAGGGGAGTCAGATCCTTGCCGGGGGTATGGGGATCCAGGCTGGCGGTGCCATCTCTGCCGGAGCAGTACAGAATGGGAGAATCCAGCTGCTCGTCAGAGGCATCCAGATCCATCAGCAGCTCCAGCACCTCATCCTCCAATTCGTCAAGACGGGCGTCGGGACGGTCGATCTTATTCACCACTACGATGACGCGGTGGTTGAGTGCCAGGGCACGCTCCAAAACGAAGCGGGTCTGGGGCATGGGTCCCTCTGCTGCGTCTACCAGCAGGATAACGCCGTTTACCATCTTCAGTACACGCTCTACCTCGCCACCGAAGTCGGCGTGGCCGGGGGTGTCTACGATATTGATCTTTACGTCCTTATAGTGGACGGCAGTATTCTTTGCCAGAATGGTAATACCACGCTCACGCTCCTGGTCGTTGGAGTCCATGACGCAGGTCTGTACTTCCTGATTTTCACGGTACACACCGCCCTGCTGCAAAAGGGCGTCTACCAGGGTGGTCTTACCGTGGTCAACGTGGGCAATAATGGCTACGTTTCTTAAATCCGTTCTTTTCACCGCTTTAGCTCCTAAATGCTCGTCAATAATAAAACAACTTAAGTATTATATACAAAAGTATCTAAAAATGCAAGGGGGGGCACAAAATTGCTCAAAAAACCACGCTGTCTTGACTGCGGAAAAAAAGAATGGTATGATGGAGGCAGTAAGAGGAGGGGATCAAATGCGTTGTTTTGTTTACGGTGCGGGGGAGTACCCTGCCACCACACCCATACCTGACTCTCGGGACCTTGTCATTGCCGCCGACGGTGGGCTGAATGCCCTGGGGCGGGCCGGCAGAGAGGCAGACGTGATCGTGGGGGATTTCGATTCCCTGGGATATACCCCCGGGGGGGACAGAGTGGTGACCCTGCCCGAAAAAAGGATATTACGGATATGGAGGCAGGGGTCAGGCTGGGCATTGATAGGGGTGCAGATGCCTTCGTGATCCTTGGTGGCGACGGCGGTCGCCCCGACCATACCTACGCCAATTATCAGCTGCTGTGGCGTCTGGCAGACAGGGGGATGTACGGTGTGTCTGTTGGCAAAAGGTACTGCGTCACCGTGGTAACTGGCGGCTCCTCCTTGACCTTTCCCCAGGGAATGGAGGGAGGACTGGCTCTGTTTGCCCTGGGGGAGAGTGCCTGTGGCATTTCCCTGTCGGGTGCGGAATATCCCCTGTCCGGGGCAGAGCTTTTTCCCAATGACTCTCTTGGGGTGTCTAACCGCCTGACGGGGGAGGGCAGTACCCTGACCCTGAAAAGCGGACGCCTTATGGTCATGTGGGAGCACGGAGAAAAATTTTTCTTCCCCTCTTGACAAATATCGCCCAAGTGGTACAATAAGGGTGCCGAACAGAATTGAATATGGAACAGGGGTGCTGAAAGGCTGAGATGGGAAATTCCCGAACCCTTAACCTGATACGGATAATGCCGTCGTAGGTAGTTTTTATTTTCATGACATGGCCCAGTGAAAGTGAGAGCCGCACGGATTCATCCTGTGCGGCTATTTTATTTTCAGGAGGAAAAACAATGAAACACACGCAAATCACACGGCTGGTGGAAGGGGCCCTGATGCTGGCCCTCGCCACCATTCTCTCGGCCTTTCGACTGGTAGACCTGCCCTACGGGGGGTCTGTAACTCTGGCATCCATGCTTCCCCTGGTGCTCCTGGCATATCGCCACGGTGCCCTATGGGGCTTTGGCTGTGCCACCCTGTTTGGGGTGCTGCAGCAGCTCTTGGGTCTGAACAATCTCTCCTATTTCACCTCTCCCGCCTCTATCATAGCCATCATTCTGCTGGACTATCTGGTGGCCTTTGGTGTGATGGGATGCGGGGGGCTCTTCCGCCGCACAAGGCTGTCCCAGCCTGCTGCCCTGTGTCTGGGAGCTACGGTGGGATGTATGCTGAGATATTTGTGCCACGTGGTGTCGGGTGCCACCGTATGGGCGGGGCTCTCCATCCCTACGGGTGCGGCCCTGTGGTATTCCCTGGTTTATAACGCCACCTACATGATCCCCGAGACCCTGGTTTTGGTGCTGACCGCTTATTACGTCGGCTCCGTCTTGGATCTCACACGCCCTGTTCCCACCCGTATGGTGCGGGAAAAGCAGACCGTGGGTGCCCCCTTCTGGCTGGGGATGACCTCTGCCCTTTTGGTCTTCGGTGCCCTGGTGTACGACGTGGTGCGTATCTTCAGCCATCTGCAGGATCCCGACAGCGGTGTCTTTAATATTACCCTGCTTTTCAGGGGGCAGGTATGGAGCCCCATTCTGTGGGTCAGCGGGATCTGTCTGGCTTTGGCGGCAGTGTGCTACCTGGTGGCACGACAGCTGGCCAGCAGGCGGGAATCCCCTCGCTCTTGACAAACCATTTCCATCGGGCTATAATGAGTGCGGACTGGACGGTGCAGTCGCGTGATATGGTGCCGAAAGGTATTATCATGAGGAAAGTCCGGGCTTCATAGGGAGGGATAACGGATAACATCCGCCGAGGGCGACCTCCGAGAGAGTGCAACAGAAATATACCGCCACGCAAGTGGTAAGGGTGGAACGGCGAGGTAAGAGCTCACCACGTCTCATGGTAACATGAGGGGTCTGTAAACCTTATCCGAAGCAACGCCTATGGGAGAGCATTTATGCTACGATACCCGTCGGAATCCTGTTGGCGGCAGGGGGAGTTCCCCCGAGCCTGTCGGTAACGGCAGGCAAAGATAGATGACTGCGGTTCGCGAAAGCGTTCACAGAACCCGGCTTACAAGTCCAGTCCAAAAAAAGAACCACGGTGTCCCCTTTGGGGCAGTGGTTCTTTTTTCTATTCCCCAAAATGTAAAACTTTTTAGGTCGGGTTGCATTTTTTGCAAGAATCCCATATAATGAAGTATAAGAATTATACTAAAACTTAGGATGTAAAGGGATATTTGTCTTGGGGAGGCCCCCTATGGCGTCTTATGGCATTCTGGGTTTTGGTAGGTCCGGCAGGGCTGTGGTGGAGTATTTACTCTCTGTTGGGGAGGAAAATATCACCCTGTACGTGTCCCCCGCCGAGATGGGGGAGGCACAAAGGGCATACCCGCATTTCAAGTGCCTCTCTATTGACGGTCCACTGACCGAGGAGGTGCTGGTACGCTCACCGGGTCTGCGTCCGGATAGAAAAAACATCCTCTCCGCCCTTGCCTGCGGCAGCCGCCTGACGGGGGAGGTAGAGCTGTTTTGTCAGGGGTGTCCCGCCCCCATATACGCCGTCACGGGCAGTGACGGAAAGACCACCACCGCCACCATGGCGGCACGGCTCTTGGAGCACATGGGTCACACCGTGTGGCTGGGTGGAAACATAGGGGTCCCACTGCTGCCCCGTCTTAGGGAAATCCTGCCCCACCACAGAGTGGTGCTGGAGCTATCCAGCTTCCAGCTGATGACCTTTGCCCCCAGGCTTTCCGGGGCCGCGGTGACAAATCTTACGGAAAACCATCTCAATTGGCATACCTCCATGGAGGAGTATCGGTGGGCGAAACGAAACCTGTTGCTTCGCGCCCGCCGTAGGGTGCAAAACGCCCTGTCCCCCGTGGCAGAGGAGCTGTCCAGCATAACCTTCTCGGCGAAGATACCTACCGCCAATTACTTTGTGTCTCACCATACCCTGTACCACGGGGATATTCCCTTAGCCAAGGCAAGACTGCCGGTGCCAGGACTACACAATCTGGAAAACCTGCTATGTGCCGCAGCCCTGACAGACGCCACCCCACGGGCGGTGGCAGAGGTGGCAGACACCTTTTCGGGGGTGCCCCACCGTATGGAATATTTGGGGGAGGTGCGTGGGGTCAGGTGCTATAATTCTTCGATTGACACTACCCCCAGCCGCACCGCCGTGACCCTTGCCTCCCTACAGGGCGACAACACGGTGATCTGCGGTGGATATGATAAGGGGCTTTCCCCCCTGCCACTGCTGGACGCCCTGATGGCACACGCAGGGCAGGTGGTGTTCACCGGGGGAAACGGAGAAAAATTGCGAGATGCCCTGCTGAGTCACCCTGCCTATTTGGGGGTGCCTGAGGCAGTGTACGTAAAAGACTTCGGTACCGCCGTGAGGGCGGGACTGGAAATGACCCCTGTGGGCGGTGCACTGGTGCTGTCCCCTGCCGCCGCCTCCTTTGACGCTTTTTCCTCTTTTGAAGAGAGGGGGGACACCTTCCGCCGTCTGGTGGAGGAATGTAAGAAAGAATAAAAAATGCCACGTAAGTGGCAGAAGGAATATCGTATGCAGTTAATGGATCTACAAAAACTCACCGAGGAAGCAGAGGAGGCCCTGGCCCCCTTGTTTCGCCGTATCGACCGCATCTCTCAGGCAAACACTGAGAAGGTGCTGAACGCCTTCCGTGAGGAGCGGGTGTCGGAGGGTATGTTTGCCCCCACCTCGGGCTACGGCTATGACGACAGGGGCAGAGAGACCCTGGATAGAATTTACGCCACGGTCTTCGGGGCAGAGGCGGCTATCGTCCGTCATTCTATCGCCTGTGGCACCCACGCCCTGACCATCGGCCTGTTTGCCCTGCTTCGCCCCGGCGACGTGATGCTGTCTATTACGGGGAAGCCCTACGATACCCTGGATGAGGTGATCGGCGTTACCGGCACGCCCGGTTGCGGTAGCCTGAAGGATTTCGGCGTAGAGTACGCCCAGGTAGACCTGTTGCCTGACGGCACCCCTGATCTGGCGGGCATTGAAAAGGCAATTCAGACCCACGGAAGCCGTGTGAAGGTAGCCTTCATTCAGCGCTCTAAAGGCTATATGGACAGGCCCACCCTGACGGTGGATCAGATTGGTGAGCTGGCAGCCTTTGTGAAGGCAAGATGCTCTGCCGCCGTGGTGGTGGATAACTGCTATGGCGAGTTTACCGAGGAAAAAGAGCCCACCCACGTGGGGGCTGACCTGATCATCGGCTCTCTGATCAAGAACCCCGGTGGCGGCATTGCTGAGAGCGGCGGCTATCTGGCGGGTAGAGCCGATCTTGTGGAGCTGTGCGGCTGGCGTTTGACCTCCCCCGGTGAGGGCACCGAGGTAGGTGCTACTCTGGGACAGAATAAGCCTATGTATAAGGGGCTGTTCTTTGCCCCCCACACCGTGGCACAGGCACTGAAGACCGCACATTTTGCAGCCTATCTATTCTCCCGTATGGGATTTGAGACCGAGCCCGCATGGGACATGCCCCGTGCCGATATCATTCAGGCGGTGAGATGCAAGGATGCAGACCTTCTGGTGGCGTTTTGCTGCGGTATCCAGGCAGGCTCTCCTGTAGATGCTTATTTGACCTGTGAGCCCTGGCAGATGCCCGGGTACACCGACCCCGTGGTGATGGCGGCGGGCACCTTTACCCAGGGCTCCTCCTTGGAGCTGTCTGCCGACGGACCTATCCGTCCCCCCTATCTTGCGTATTTGCAGGGGGGACTGACCTATGAGAGCGGTAAGGTGGGCGTGCTGTCTGCCGCCCGTGCCGTGCTCCACCAAATGCAAATGAAGGAGGAAGAGAGCAAGTGAAAAGAAAGCTATGTGGCCTCTTGGCTTGCCTGATGATATGCCTTTTGTGCTTTACCGCCTGTGGGGATGACGAAACCCCTGAGGGGTATGAGCTGGCGTGTGACCCTGACGTAACGGGCTATTGCCTGTACGTGCCTCAGGGCTGGAACTACGATTATGCAGGGGGCGTGACCACTGCCTACCTGTCTTCTCTCAATACTGCCAACCTGACGGTGGCGTACGCGGTAGACCCCGAAACGGATAGCATTGCCGACTACTGGGTGGCGTGTGAGGAGGAGCTGAGAGAGGATTTTGCCGACTATCAGCTGATCACCCCTCCCACAGACTACAGGATCGGTGGGGGAATGCCCGGCAAGACCCCTTATGCAGGATATTACGTGGAATACAGGGGTAGCTTTGGCACCCTGACCTACCGCTTCCGCCAGTATTTCGTGCTGCTGGGTGAAGCCCTGACGGACGGGCTGTGTGTTTTGACCTACACGGCGGCAGACACCTCCACGGTAGAGGGGGAAACCGATGACTTTACCAATTCTGTCGACGAGGTGCAGGACATCGTATCCTTCTTCCGTCTCACCTCCCGCCCCGGGGCCGTCACCACTGACCAGGCGGTGCTGGACGACAAAAACGCCCCCGATGGATGGAAGCGTGCAAACCGCTTTGAATACCTGGGTATGGACGTTTACGTACCCAAGGCGTGGGCGGTACAGCTCTCCGACGGCTATATTTCCATCACCCCCGGTAAGGGTGCCGGCATCGGTATCTATAACGTGAACCTGACCACCTCCGTAGGCGGTGACAGAAATACCCTGACAGAGCGTATGGAATACTATGGGCTGGAGTATCACGACAGTGAAAAGGGCTTCACCCTGATAGACTATTGGGAGCTGCTGAAAAAGGAATACGAGGACTATTTTGCAGACGGCACCTTCCGTGTGCTGAGTGAAGAGCCCGTTTGGGAGGGAGATAACAAGACGGAGCCTAACAAGGTAGGGGACACCTCCTATTACGCCTTCACCTTCTCGGGTGAAAAGTACGGCGAGTCCTATCGCGTTACCCTGTATATCTTCCGTGAAACCAACGATAGAAAGAACGTATTCCGCACCCTGCTGTACACCACGGAAAACACCGACTCTGCCCATGAGGCATATGCCTCACTTGTCATTGACGTGCTGGAGCAGGTGAGGTACTAATGAAGGAAATTTATTTAGACAACAGTGCCACCACCCCCATCTCGGGGGAGGCACTGGAGGTATACGTAAAGGCATCCCAGGAAAACTGGGGAAACCCCTCCTCCCGCCACTCCGTGGGGAAGAGGGCAGAGGATGCCATCCAGGGGGTGCGTGCCATCATTCGCACCTCTATTGGTGCCAGAGACGGTGCCGTGGTCTTTACCTCCGGCGGTACGGAAAGTAATAACCTGGCGATTTTAGGACGGGCACTGTCTAAGCCCCGCTTCCTAAAGGGCGGGAAGATCCTGACCACCGCAGGGGAACATGCCTCGGTGACAAGGCCCCTGGGGTATCTGGCTGACAAGGGCTTCCGCGTGGTGGAGATCCCCACGGTGGGGGGTGTACTGGACGAGGACGCCCTGCTGCGAGAGCTGACCCCGGACGTGGTGCTGTTTACTATGACCCACGTCAATAACGAAACGGGGGCAGTGTATTCCCCCGCCTACGTATCCAGACTGCTAAAAAAGAATTGCCCCGACGGGGTGCTGCACGTGGATGCCACCCAGGCGTATCTCAAGATGCCCCTAAACGTGCGTGAAATGGGTGCCGACCTGGTGACCCTGTCCTCTCATAAGGTGCGTGGGCCCAAGGGGGTAGGTGCCCTATGGATCAACCCCGATATGCTGAAGACCCGTGGCATCTCCGCCCAAATTCTGGGGGGAGGTCAGGAGGGCGACCTCCGCTCCGGTACCCAGAACGTGCCGGGCATCCTTGCCTTTGGAGAGGCGGTTAGGCAGGGATATGCATCCCTGCAGGCTCATCGCCACACCCTGGCATCCCTAAGAGACACCCTGGTGCAGGGTCTTGCCGAGAGGGAGAGCCTAAGAGAGGTGAAGCCCCTGCTCACCGACAAGGCGGCGCCCCATATTCTAAGCCTTACCATGCCTTCTATCAAGAGTGAAGTGATGCTGCACTTCTTAGCATCCCGTGGGATTTACGTATCCAGTGGCTCTGCCTGCTCCTCTCACGATAGCCATACCTCCACCGCCATGCTGGCGTGGGGTCTCAGCGAAAAGGAGGCAGACTGCACCCTGCGTGTCAGCTTTGGTGTGCAAAATACAGAGGAGGACGTCACCGCCCTCCTGGATGCCCTGGAGGCCGGACTTGCCAGCCTGGTAAGGCGTAGATAATTCACTCAGTAGGATTCTCTGTCTGTTTCCCCTTCCCGCAGGGCGAGGGATAATAGACGCAGCTTTGCATTTTCATGCACGGGGAGACCCGCGATCCCCCAGTTTTGCAACTTGATCACCTGGGGAGGTGGGTCGAATACCGTGGGTGGATGCTTTGGCTCTTGTTTTTCTTCTTTTTCTTTCATAATTGCCTTCCTTTCCATTCATAGTATGGGTGAGACAGGCAAGGCTATGCCGAAAGAGTTAGACCAAAATTCGGTTAGGAGAGGTTATGCAGATTACCTTTATCACCGTGGGAACTCTGAAAGAGGCGTATCTAAGAGAAGCCCTGACAGAATATGAAAAACGCATCTCTGCCTACGCAGACCTGCGTCACGTAGAAATCCGAGAGGAAAAGATTTCCGACGAAGACAACCCCACCCAAATCGCCTCAGCCCTGGATAGGGAGGCGGAGAAAATTCTGGCGGCAGTGCCAAACGGCGCCCACGTCATTTCCCTGTGCGTGGAGGGGAAGCAGTATGATTCCCCCGCCCTGGCAGAGCTGATCTCCACTGCCTCCTCCGGCAGCGGAAAACTGGCGTTCATCATCGGCTCCTCCCACGGCCTCAGCCCCCGTGTGAAGGAGAAAAGCCACACCCGCCTGTCCGTATCCAAAATGACCTTCCCCCACCAGCTCATGCGTGTCATCCTGGCCGAGGGTATCTACCGCTCTCTCACCATCCTGGCAGGCAAAAGGTATCATAAATAAAAAGGAATTGCACTACGCAATTCCTTTTTTATCCTAAATCAGAATGAGCGAGGAAATTTCGAGGAGAAAACGCCGTTCGCGCCCCGAAGGTGTACGAGCGTACTCCGAGAGGAAGCGAACGGAGTTAGCAAATAAAAAAATCTAAATCGAATGGAAGAAAAACGGTAGTTTTTCAACAATATACATTTTCTATATCCGGAATAGAAGCAAAAATAGGGAGCTATACCAAGGCAGGTATAACTCCCTTTTTTTATTTGCGATTATCCCGAAACTTTACCGCTCAATTCGCTGCGTCTACGATAGCGGTGAACTTAGCCGCCACCAGGGACGCACCGCCGATCAGGCCGCCGTTGACGTTAGCCTTTGCCAGCAGCTCCTTGGCATTGCCCTCGTTCATGGAGCCGCCGTACTGGATGGTCAGGTTCTCTGCTACCTCGGGGGAGTACAGCTTTGCCACGGTCTGGCGGATAACGCCACAGGTCTCGTCTGCCTGCTCAGGGGTAGCGGTCAGACCGGTACCGATGGCCCATACGGGCTCGTAGGCGATGATTACGTTCTTCATCTCCTCGGCGGTGATGTCTGCCAGATCCAGCTTGGTCTGCAGGGAAACCACCTCGTCGGTGATGCCGGCCAGTCTCTCTTCCTTCACCTCGCCCAGGCACAGCAGAACCTTAAAGCCTGCTGCCAGAGCCGCCTTGGTGCGGAGGTTGACGGTCTTATCGGTTTCGCCGAAGTACTGACGTCTCTCAGAGTGACCGATGATTACGTACTCAACGCCCAGCTCCTTCAGCATGGCACAGGAAACCTCACC
>JAZORW010000175.1:0-1234 GCA_045656805.1 Eubacteriales bacterium
GCCACCTGCCCCAAGGGCGACCGTGTAGTGGCAGAGGTCATCGGCAGAAACGGAGATCTGCAAGACGTTATATATAATGTAGAGTAAAGGAGTAAACCTTTATGAGAGAAATACAGTGCAGTCAATTAACTGACATCATCCGCCGCCTTTGCATTGAGGCAAACTGCTATTTGCCCGGTGATATCAAAGAACGGATCAACGCCTGCCGTGGGGAAGAGCCTTGGGGACAGGCACAGGAAATTTTAGACCGTATTATCGAAAATTATGAGATTGCAGACAGACGGAATCAGCCCATCTGTCAGGATACCGGCGTTGCCTGCGTATTCCTGAAAATCGGTCAGGATGTACATATAAACGGCGACCTGACGGAAGCAGTCAACGAGGGTGTCCGTCAGGGCTATACCCAAGGCTACCTCCGGAAAAGTGTAGTCGGTGATCCCCTGCGCCGAGTAAACACCGGAGACAATACCCCTGCCATGCTCTATACAGAGATCGTTCCCGGTGATAAGGTAGAAATTACCGTTGCCCCCAAGGGCTTCGGCAGTGAGAATATGAGCCAAATCAAAATGCTTCGCCCCTCCGACGGTATCGAGGGTGTCAAGGACTTTGTCTGCAAGGTCGTAGAGGAAGCCGGCCCCAATCCCTGTCCCCCTATCGTAGTAGGCGTAGGCATCGGTGGCACTTTCGACAAGGCGGCTTATTTGGCAAAGAAGGCCCTTATGCGCTCTGTGGATCAGCGTCACGAAGATCCCTTCTACGCAGAACTGGAACAGGATCTTTTGGAGCGGATCAACGCTTTGGGCATCGGTCCCCAAGGCTTTGGCGGCAAGACCACGGCACTGGCTGTGAACGTAGAATATTTCCCCACCCATATTGCAGGTCTTCCTGTAGCAGTGAATATTAACTGCCACGTGACCCGGCATAAGACGGAGGTAGTGTAAATGGCTATGAAATTAACTGCTCCTCTTTCTGTAGAGGAGGCTCGGAAGCTCCGTGCAGGAGATAGCGTTCTCCTTTCCGGCGTGATCTATACTGCCAGAGATGCCGCCCATAAACGGCTGTGCGAACTGGTAGCAGAGGGTAAGGAACTGCCCTTCCCCGTAAAGGATTCCATTATCTATTTTGTAGGCCCCACCCCTGCCAAAAAAGGTCAGGCTATCGGTTCCGCAGGCCCCACCACCTCTTATCGTATGGGTGCCTACAGCCCCACCCTGATCGCACAGGGACAGGCCGG
>JAZORW010000176.1:0-2248 GCA_045656805.1 Eubacteriales bacterium
CCCGGGGACATGTATGCTCCACGGTCATAGAGCCTGTCAGAAGACTAACAGATACCGCTGTAACGCCCTCTGTCATGCCTACGGCATGCTCAACGTGTGACGAACATGCGGCGCAGCTCATGCCGCCTACCTGAAACTGTGTTTTCATACAGGCTCCTTTCCGTTGATTTTCTTGCCTTTATTATAATGTTGAGTTACCTTTTTGTCAATTATACGCCTGTTTATTAGGGACTGTTTTTTATATAGCGGTGTGGCAGGCCGTTCCCCAGAGTGCAGAGCACCTCATAGGGAATGGTCCCCGTACGGTGGGCAACTTCCTGACAGGAAGGGGCACCTTTTCCCATCAGGGTAAGAATATCGCCTACCTTAGCAGCGGGAACACCGGAGAGGTCCACCATAGTCTTATCCATACAGATACGCCCCAAGATTGGGCAAGGAACGCCATCCATAGTAGGGGAAACGCCACACTCGCCCCAGCACCGTAGTACCCCGTGTGCATATCCCAGGGGCAATACACCCACGTAGGTTGGGCGGGCGGCACGGTAGGTGCATCCATACCCTAAGCATTGTCCAGCACGGAGTCTAAAGGTGTGGATAAGGGGGGCGGATACCGACATCAGGGGATAGAGAGGGAGAGGGGACTCGGGTATGGGAGAGATGCCGTATAGGGCAATACCACACCTCACCATATCAAAATGCGTCTGAGGCAAGGAAAGGGTAGCGGCACTGTTAGCACAGTGGCGAAGCAGGGGGAGACGCAGGGAATTGATGATGGTGTCCGATGCCACTAAAAATTGGGAGAGCTGATTTTCGGTATATAGAGACAGGGCGGGGGTGTCTGCCCCGGCAAAGTGGGTAAAGATGCCGGTGGGGAGCAGGGCAGGGAGGCGAGCGGAACCAATCGCTTCCTCTATGCCTTCCGCATCACACCCGAATCCAAGGCGTCCCATGCCCGTGTCCAGCTTTATATGCACCTGCAATCTATCCTTTGAGGAGAGGAAATAGGAAAGAGCCTTCGCATAGGAGAGAGAAAAGACGGTCTGGGTAAGAGAACAGTCCAGAAGAGACTGTGCCATAGAGGGATGTGTGTAGCCCAAAATGAGAATGGGACCGGAAATGCCACCCCTGCGAAGCTGAATTGCCTCCTCAAGTGTAGCCACCCCAAAACAATACGCCCCCATCTCCTGCCACAGGAGGGACAGAGGCAGGGCACCGTGCCCATAGGCATTTGCCTTTACGATACAGCAGAGCCCCGTATCCTTTTGCAAAAGGGAGGAGACAGCGTGAAAATTATTTTCTGCACACCTTAGATCAACAGTTGCCCACATACCATACCTCCTTCTGCCAGTTTATGCGGAAGGTATGAGAAAAGAAAAAGCCCCCCGTGAGTCTTACGGGGGAACTTTTTGAATTACAGCAGGGACTGACCGTTGATGATCAGCTTAAAATGCAGCCCCAGTTTATCTGCTGCCTTACGGCAGAGAATCATACGGCCGAGAAAGATTTCAAAATAGTCCATGACGGAACTGATGTCCGTATCAATGGAGAGGGACAGAATCAAATCCTGCTTATCCTCTGAAATGGTAAGAGAGGATTCCTTTACAGAGTAGTTGACACGGTCGTGAATATCGAAGGTACTGATGTCGCGGTTCCGCACACGGGAGCGGCGTACGTCGCTCTTGTCGGCCAGGATCAGGGCGGCAGATACAGCATCTACGGGGACGCCAGTACCCTCATCGTGATTACCGATGGCGGTAACGACGGTAGCAATATCCTCAGCAGGCATGCCCAGGTTATCTAAGATTCGGAATGCCATAACGGCACCGCTCTGGGAGTGGTCCACACGGTTTACCAGATTGCCGATATCGTGCATATAACCTGCAATTTTAGCCAATTCTACGGTGTGGGCGTCATATCCCAGCACGCTGAGAATATAGGATGCGGTGTCAGCACATTTGGTAACGTGTGCCAGAGAATGCTCGGTAAATCCCAGGGCACCCAGACTGTCGTCTGCACGGGAGATATAGGTGCGAATGTCGGGATCCTTACGGATGGTTTCAAACGTGATCATAGGCTTATCCTTTGTCTTTGATAGATTAAATATACCACGCCCAGGAAATTTTTGCAAGTGAGGGGCGAAAAAAGCACCCCGCGAAGGCGGGGTGCAAGGGTTACTCTGCGTTGATAGGGAGGAAGTCGCGACGCTTTAGGAATGCCACGGAATCGTCTACCCACTCAGCAATGTAGG
>JAZORW010000177.1:0-5184 GCA_045656805.1 Eubacteriales bacterium
TTGTTAATGTTGAACTGACCTACGGCATACTTACCGGCCTTTGCTTTGGTCAGCATTTCCTTTGCGGATACTAATGGCATAATTGCACACTCCTTTATGTTTAATTTACATCTCATATTTTACACTTTTTCACATCAGAAATCAATAGTTTTTTTGCTTTTCAAACGGGTTTTGGCAAAATAAGGAGAGCAAAAGAAAAAAGGACTGCGTTTCCCTTGACACACGCGCTCTATAAAAGATATAATAATCTTACAATTGTATGAGACAGTGCCCCTTTAACGCACCGCTCAGCCCTGAACCTTACTTAAGGTATCCACGTAACCGAGGAGGTATATCCATGAAGATCATTCATACAGCTGACCTACATATAGATTCCCTCCTGGAGTCTAATTTTGATCCCGAGCTGGCATCCAGACGTCGCAAAGAGCTGCTTCTCACCTTTGGCAGAATTGTAGAATACGCCGATCACGTAGGGGTAAGGGTCATTTTGATAGCAGGTGACCTTTTTGACACTGCCCATCCCTCGCCCGAGGCAGAGGCATACGTCATGAGTCAAATTGCCGACCATCCCCAGATTGACTTTCTGTGTTTGTGGGGCAACCATAACCAGGGCTACACCCCTGTGAACGCCCCCCTGAACCTGAAGACCTTCTCCCATAAGAATATCACCTACTTCCGCTACGACAACGTGGTGATCTGTGGCAGTGAAAACAACGGTGCCTACCACGAGATCGCCCTGGAGCCTAACGATATTAATATAATGGCTCTCCACGGTCAGCTCTCTGACTCTATCACCGACCTGTCCCTTATCAATCTGAAGTTCTACCGTGATAAGAATATCGACTATTTAGCCCTGGGTCACTACCACCGCCAGAGAAAAGAAGAGCTGGACGGACGCGGTGTATGGGCGTACTCAGGCACACCTGAGGGACGTGGCTTTGATGAAACCGGGGAAAAGGGCTTTATGCTACTTGATACAGAGGGGGGAAAACTGTCCTCTGTCTTCATTCCCTTTGCAAAGCGTACCGTGCATACGGTCACCCTGGATATCAGCACCCTGTTTTCTCAGCGTGCTATTGAGGCAGCCGTCACACAGGCAGTTTCTACCCTGCCACAGACCGACATCGTACGTGTGATCCTGCGTGGCATCTGTGACGCCACTACCCATAAGGATATTGGGCAGATCCATGCGGCACTGGAGGACAGATTTTTTTTCTTCAGCGTACTGGACGAATCTAACATTGCCCTACGCCCCGAAGCCTATGAGCATGACGTTTCTCTCAGGGGTGAATTTGTTCGCACCGTTATGAGGAGCGGCCTTAGCCGTGAGGACACAGAACGGGTCATTCGCTGTGGCCTACGGGCACTTAGCGGAGAGGAGGTGGACGAATAATGAAATTCCTGGAATGCTACGTGGAAAATTTCGGGCGTCTTTCCGGCTTTTCCTACCGCTTTGAGGACGGTATGAACTCCCTCCTCCACGAAAACGGATGGGGCAAGACCACGTTTTCCGCCTTTTTAAAGGCAATGCTATATGGTATTGGCTCCACACGCTCCACTGACCTATCCCTGAACGAGCGTCTTCGCTATACGCCCTGGCAGGGTGGCCGCTTTGGCGGCAACCTGACCTTCAAGACCGACAAGGGCACCTACCGCGTTGAACGCACCTTTGGTGCAAAAGAAGGACAAGATACCTTCACCCTCTACAATGCCATGACCGGCCAGCTGTCCCAGGACTATTCAACAAAGCTTGGCGAGGAGATCTTCGGCATTGATGCCGCAGGCTATGAGCGTTCTACCTTTATCTCTGAAAAAATGACCTCGGATAGTGGTGGAAAGGATTATACCGGTATTCAGTCCCGACTGGTAGATATGAACGATCTCTCCGACTACGAAATTGCCTGCAAAAAGCTGGATAAGCGTCGCCACTACTACTTTGTTCAGGGTGGCAGAGGTATGATTGCCGAAACCGAGCGAACCCTCACCGCCAGAAAGACAGAGCTTCTGGAATGCGAGGAAGCCCTGAAGCAAACCAATCAGCTGGGTCGCCGTGCCCATGAGCTGGATGCAAAGCGTGAGGCGCTAGAGGCACAGGCTGTGGCCCTTCGCCGCAATCTGGATGCTTCCGTCACCGTTCGTGAAAACCGTGCCCTGGAGGCACATAAAAACGATCTGATCTCTAACGTAGAACGCACAAGAGAGCAGGTGGCGGCCTGCCGTGCCTATCTCTCCGGCAATGTGCCTTCCATTACGGATACCGAAGAGAAAATGCGGACATGGAACGCTCTATCCTCCCGTCAACGTCCCGAACAGGCTGTCAAGCTTCCCGCTCTTCTACTGCCCATCCTGCTGGCTTGCCTTGGCCTCGCCGCCATCATCGCAGGCATTGTTCTCAGTAGCACCTCTCCCATTCTGCCTTATATCGGCGGTATTATAGGAGCAGTGCTGTTGGCCGGCAGCGGTTGCACCCTGTACTTACGCCGTCGTGCAGCAGATACCCTCTCCGGGGTAAAGGCCGCCCAATTCGATTATGATAGACAGCTAAAGGAGATCGACACCTTCCTGTCTGCCTTCCCCCTCCTGGAGGCTGAGCTGGGCATGAAGGATAAGGGTGAGATGCTGTGGGCTGTCCGCAATAAGCTGGAGGAGCTACGCCGCAGAACCGAGGAACAGGCAGAAGCAGAGGCGGCACTCACCTCCTTCCGCAGTGCCCATCCCTATCTCTTCGACGGCACCACTCCTGTACAGAGCGAGGACGATCTGCAAAACAAGGCATCTCTCGACGCCCTGCTCCTTCAAATTGACGCCGTCCGCCGTGACAGAATGGCGTGTGAAAGAGAAATGGCGACCTACAGTGCCTCCGCCGCCAGATATACCTCCTGTGCCCAGGAGATCCTGTCCCTGGAGGAAAAGATCGCCACCTATAAAAAGAGCCTGGATATTATCCAGACCACAGAACAGCTTCTATCCCGTGCCCGTGCCAACCTGACCACCCGCTATCTGGGTGACGTACAGCACCGCTTCCGCCATTATATGAAGCTACTCACCGCCACCGAAAAGGGAACCCTGTTCTCTGATGAGTATGAAACTGAGTCCTTCACGGTGACACCTGATTTCCAGGTCAATATTTCGAAGTTTGCACAGACCCACTCTGCCGCCTCCCTGAGCCGTGGCGGCCGTGACGTGGTGACCCTGTGTCTGCGTTTCGCCATCTGCGACGCCCTGTTTGGCGATACTGAGCCTCCACTGATTCTGGATGACCCCTTTATCAATCTGGACGACGAAAAAACCGCCGCCGCTATGAACCTACTAAAGGAAATCGCTAAGGAACGGCAGATCATTTACGTGGCATGCCATTCCAGCCGTATTTAATCAAACCATATAAAAAGAGCAGACGTTTTGTCTGCTCTTTGTTTTTTATTTGCTCTTAGACTCGCAATACAGGCAACGGTAGATGCCCTTTTCACGGTCTGCCAGGCGGAAGATGTGGTGAATCCCCTGCTCAGTGGTGGTGATGCAACGGGGATTTTTGCACTTCAGAAGGTCGGTGATCCTCTCAGGCAGGGAAATGTGCTTTTTCTCTACCAGCTTTCCCTCGGTGATAAAGTTCACCGTGATGCTGCTGCCGAAATACCCCAGCACGTCCAGGTCAAAATTCCACTCACCGTCTACCTTAATGATGTCCTTCTGCCCCAGCTTCTTACTGGGCACGTTTCTCAGAAGGGCGACGGTGCATTTCAGGGCATCCATACCCAGCATACGATAGATCTCCATTCCGCAGTCTACGGGAATGTGGTCGATTACAATGCCGTTCTTAATGCTATCGATTCTCATACTTCAACCCCCAAAAGCTTTAGGATCAGTGCCATACGGATAAACTTTCCGTATCTGGCCTGGCGGAAATAGCAGGCACGGGGATCCGCATCCACGTCGGTGGTGATCTCATTCACACGGGGCAAGGGATGGAGGATGCACAGATCCTCTTTCGCATTTTCCAGCTTTTCAGGCGTGAGAATGAAGCTGTCACGCAGGCGGAGATACTCCTCTTCGCTAAAGAATCTTTCTCTCTGCACACGGGTCATATACAGGATATCCAGCTGGGGCATCACGTCTTCAAGAGTGGTGGTCTGCACGTAGGGAATGCCCTTAGCCTTGATGTGGTCGGCCTTCACGTAACCGGGCACCTTCAGCTCCTCGGGAGAGATCAGCACAAACTTGATGCCGCTGTAACGGCTCATGGCCGCAATCAGGGAGTGAACGGTTCTGCCAAACTTCAAATCTCCGCACAAACCAATGGTCAGGTTATCCAGGCGACCCTTCACCTGCTGAATGGTCAGAAGGTCGGTCAGGGTCTGGGTAGGATGGTTGTGACCGCCGTCACCTGCATTGATAATGGGCACGGAGGATTTCATGGAACCCACCAGAGGGGCGCCCTCCTTGGGGTGACGCATAGCAATAATATCTGCATAGCCACCCACCACCGCTACGGTGTCGGATACACTCTCACCCTTGGCGGCGGAAGAGGAATTTGCCTCAGAAAAGCCCAGGGTTCTACCGCCCAGCTCCAGCATAGCCGACTCAAAGCTGAGACGGGTGCGGGTGGAGGGCTCAAAGAACAGAGTTGCCAGGGTCTTATAGCGGCATGCCTCACGGTACTTCTCGGGATTTGCAATAATATCTGCGGCGACCGAAATCAGCTCATCGATTTCCGCAGTGGAAAGATCCATGATATCGATCAAATGTCTCATTTTATGCTCCGATCCAGCTCTCGTCAGAGGGATTGTTACGGAATGCGATCAGACGGGAGATGTCCTCCTCGCGGATATAGCCCTCTTCAGCGGCTACCTTAGCAATGGTATCAAAGTTGGTCAGGCTTACGTTCTTTACGTTGGCAGCAGCCAGACGGTCCAGACCCTTCTGCATGCCATAGGTGAAGATAGAAACGATACCCAGCACCTCAGCACCAGCCTCACGCAGAACGTTTACCACCTCGATAACGCTACCGCCGGTGGAGATCAGGTCCTCTACTACTACAACCTTCTGACCGGGGAGCAGCTTACCCTCGATCTGGTTCTGTCTACCGTGGTCCTTTGCACCGGAGCGTACGTAGCCCATAGGCAGACTCATCAGGTGTGCGGTGATAGCAGCGTGTGCAATGCCGGCGGTGGAGGTACCCATCAGCAC
>JAZORW010000178.1:0-1874 GCA_045656805.1 Eubacteriales bacterium
ATGAAGGCAACGGGTGAGGTGATGGGCATTGGCGCAAACCTTGAGGAGTGCCTGCTCAAGTCTGTTAGATCTCTGGAGATCGGTGTCGACCACCTGTATCTGGCTAAGTTCGACCATATGAGCCGAGAAGAGCTGCTGAAGTACGTAGAGGAATTCAAGGCAGACAATATCTTTGCCGTAGCACAGATGCTGCGTCTGGGTGTGTCTATTGAAGAGCTGCATGCTGCAACCAAAATTACCCCCATGTTCCTGGAGAGCTTCCAGAAGATCGTGAACATGGAAAAGAGCCTGGCAGCCAATCCCATGGATGCGAAGGTACTGAAAGAAGCCAAGGAAATGGGCTTCTGCGACGCCTACATTGCAAAGCTGTGGGGCACTAAGGAGCTGGCCGTTAACGCACTGCGTAAGGAGCAGGGCATCATTCCCATCTTTAAGATGGTAGACACTCTGCACAGCGGTGCATACATTCCCTACTTCTATTCCAGCTACACCGGAAAGAATGCCTCTATCCTGACTGAAAAGAAGAAGACTGTGGTTTTGGGCGCAGGCCCCATCCGTATCGGACAGGGCGTGGAATTTGACTATTCCACCGTACACGCCGTCAGCACCATTAAGAATTCCGGCTACGAGGCAATCATTATCAACAATAACCCTGAGACGGTATCTACTGACTATACCTGCTCTGACAAGCTGGACTTCGAGCCCCTGACCCCTGAGGACGTAATGAACATCATTGAGTTCGAGAATCCCGAGGGTGTTATCGCTTCTCTGGGCGGACAGACTGCCATTAACCTGGCACAGCCTCTGTTTGACCGTGGGGTGAAGATCATTGGCACCGACTGTGCCGCCATTGAGCGTGCAGAGAACAGAGACGCCTTTGAGAAGCTGCTGAGCGAGCTGAACATTCCCCAGCCCAAGGGTCATGCAGTGACCAAGATTGAGGACGGCGTAAATGCCGCCGCTGAGATCGGCTATCCTGTACTGGTGCGTCCCTCCTTCGTTCTGGGCGGCCGTGCTATGCAGATCGTTGCAAACGAGGATCAGCTCCGCCACTATCTGAAGACCGCCGTTGAGATCGACGAGGACAAGCCTGTTCTGGTTGACAAGTACATTATCGGTAAAGAGGTAGAGGTATACGCCATCTGCGACGGGCACGACGTGTTTATCCCCGGTATCATGGAGCTGGTAGAGCGTACCGGTATTCACTCCGGTGACTCCATCAGTGTATATCCCTCCTTCAGCATTTCGCAGAAGGTAAAGGGCACGATTCTTCAGTATGCGAAAAAGCTCGGTCTCGGTATCGGCATCGTCGGTCTTTACAACATCCAGTTTATCGTTGACCTCGACGAAAAGGTTTATATTATCGAGGTAAACCCCCGTTCCTCCCGTACCGTACCCTTCCTTTCCAAGGCAACGGGCTACAGCCTTGCGGATATTGCAACCGAGGTTATCCTTGGTAAGAGCTTGAAGGAGCAGGGCATCTTCGATATTTATCCCGATGAGAAAAAGAGATGGTACGTCAAGGTTCCCGTATTCTCCTTCAATAAGATTCGCGGTCTTGATGCGTATCTGTCGCCCGAAATGAAGTCGACGGGTGAAGCAATCGGTTATGACGATAAGCTGAACCGCGCCCTTTACAAGGCGCTCCAGGCATCGGGTATGCGCTTGCAGAATTACGGTACGGTCTTTGTAACCGTTGCCGATAAGGATAAGGAGGAGGCTCTTCCTTTGATCCGCCGTTTCTATAACCTCGGCTTTAATATTGAGGCAACTGCGGGTACGGCTAAGTATCTTAAGGAGCACGGCATCCGTACCAAGGTTCTCAAAAAGCTCTCTGAGGGAGACACGGAGATTCAGGAGGCGCTCCGCCAAGG
>JAZORW010000179.1:0-4165 GCA_045656805.1 Eubacteriales bacterium
TATTACCCATATTTACATCGATTCTGTCCTGAAGATCTGCAACTATGATCTGGTGGCATTTGAGAAGATGGTGCTTCTCTTGGATTCTCTCACCGCTGATCGTTGCGAGGTTGTCATGACTGTTTCTGCTGCAGCTGAGGATCTGCCTCACACGCTGGCACAGTTTATTTGATTTCACCTCTTCTGAGACAATTCATACAATATTATCGAGGTATCCGTTTGGGCCTCGATAATATTTTTTGTCTAAGGAGAAAAAACAATGTCAGAAAACAAATGCGGTTGCAATACCGGCAACGCTGCAAATGCTCTCAACGCTTCTAACGGTACCGTATGCATCGATACTTATAGAGTTATGGACTCCTGCAGAGATCGGGATTGTTACGAAGACGTACGCATTTTTGTGACCGAAGCAGGTCAAACCGTACTGAACACGTCCTGTAACGTACGTGTGAAGAGTACTCAAGTCCTGTGGGCAAACATCGCCCTCAGCGAGGTCGCCTTTAACGACGGCTTTTATCAGGTAACCATTAAATATTATATCAAGCTGAATTTTGAGGCATGCGGCGGAACTACCACGCCTAAATGCTTTGAAGGCCTGGCGATTCTGCAAAAGAACGTCATTTTGTTTGGCGGGGAGGGGAGTGCCAGTGTATTCCGTTCCGACGGAGACAATTCCTTCTGTTCCACCCCCGATTGTACCGTATGTCCTGCCAGCAATCTGCCCACCGCCATTGTAGAGACCATTGCCCCCGTTGCCCTGTCCAGCAAAGTGGTAAACTGCGACTGCGAGTGTGGCTACTGCTGCTGTGGCTGTAGCGAATTGCCCGAGTCCCTAAACTGCTTCTTTGAGTCCCCCCTGGTTGACCCAGAGACCGGCAACAACCTATATATTTCCCTGGGTATCTTCTCTGTAATTCGAATCGTGCGTCCTGCACAAATCCTGGTAAACGGCACCGATTACACCGTGCCTGACAAGGAGTGCGTAGAAGCAGAGCAGGATGATCCCTGTTCCCTCTTCCGCTGCCTGGCTTTCCCGGTCAGCCAGTTCACCGGCATTAACACTACCGACACGGCAAACAGTGGTGGGAATTCCACTCCAGCACGGCGTTCCTGCTGCAACGGCAGAAGCTAGGATACCAAAAATAGAGTAGTGGAACCGTGGCAATACGCCACGGTTCCACAAAAAGCAAAAAATATTAAAAATCTCTTGCATTTCTCGAAATAGTATGATATAATGCAAAAGTGCTTGGAGAGATGGCTGAGTGGTCTAAAGCGCACGACTGGAAATCGTGTAAGCGTTGATAGCGCTTCTAGGGTTCAAATCCCTATCTCTCCGCCAACTAAGCAGGCTTTGCCTGCTTATTTTTTTACAAATTTATCCGTGGAGGAAATCATGGAACTTAAGGTCGTAAAATTTGGCGGCAGCTCCCTGGCTGACGCAGCCCATTTCCGTAAGGTTGCTGAAATTATTAAGGCTGAGCCCTCTCGTAGATACGTAGTTCCTTCTGCCCCTGGTAAGAGATATGCGAGTGATGATAAGGTTACCGACCTTCTTTACACTCTGCACAAGGAAGTTTCCAAGGGAGAGGAGTACACCGCAACCCTAAATAAGATCAACGCCAGATACGACAGCATTATTTCTGAGCTGGGCATGGATCTTTCCCTGGATGCTGAGTTTCAGAAGATTGAAAGCGATCTGAAGAAGGGTGCCAGTGCCGCCTATGCAGCCAGCCGTGGCGAATATCTAAACGGCATTATTCTGGCAAATTATCTGGGCTTTACCTTCCTGGATGCAGCCGAGTGCATTTTCTTTGATGAAGGCGGGAATCTTCTCTCCGAGAAGACAAACACCCATCTGAAGCAGCTGCTGAAATCCTATGAGAGGGCAGTTATCCCCGGCTTCTACGGTAGCTGTCCTGATGGCTCTATTGCCACGTTCTCTCGCGGCGGATCCGATATTACCGGTTCTATCGTAGCCCGTGCTGCCGCCGCCACCTTATATGAGAACTGGACCGACGTATCCGGCTTCCTGATGGCTGACCCACGCTGTATCAACGATCCCCGTCCCATTCCCGTGATTACATATAAGGAGCTGCGTGAGCTCTCCTACATGGGCGCCACGGTTCTGCACGAAGAGGCAGTGTTCCCTGTTCGTTACGTAGGTATTCCCATCAATATTAAGAATACCAACAGACCCGAGGATCCCGGTACGCTGATCGTCCCAAACGCTGACGACTATATCCCCGATACCGTTATCACTGGTATCGCAGGTAAGCTGGGCTTCGTATCCATTTCTATTGAAAAGGATATGATGAATGCCGAGGTAGGCTACGGTCGCCGCATCCTGGAGGTGTTTGAAAAGCACGGTCTTTGCTTTGAGCACCTTCCCTCCGGTATTGATACCATGTCTATCGTTGTAAATGCCCACGATTTCAAGCCCAAGCGTGCCGCAATCATTGCCGATATTTACCGTGCTACCGATCCCGATGGACTGGTATTTGATGAGCACCTAGCACTGATCGCAGTAGTTGGACGTGGTATGGTAAGAGCGAAGGGTACCGCAGCACGTCTGTTCAAGTCTCTGGCAGAGGCTGACATCAACATCAAGATGATCGACCAGGGTAGTAGCGAGGTCAACATTATCGTTGGTGTAGAAGAAAAAGATTTCAATGCAGCCCTGCGTGCCATCTATAACGAATTCGTAAAATAATCAATCAGAAACGCAGACCCATCACGGGTCTGCGTTCATTTTTAGATGATATTATTTTGTATAAAATTTGTTGGTTCTTTTATGATAAGTATAAGACGCAATCGAGGATCGGTAGTTAGTTCCTTATACAATACAGTAAAAGCCCAGAAAAAAGAAAAGTGTATAAAAACAGGTGTTTTCAATAGTACGCGGCAATTAGTCATTCAAAGGATAAAATACGGCTCATATACCGATATCCGTATGAAAACCCCGCTTTACCCCCGTTTTCCCTCCCCCTAATTATACAAAATAACTATTAGGTATAATTACACCATGACAGAAGTATTCCTCCTGTATATTTAGCATACCGCTTCGCCCTCCCTTTGTCAAGGGGGGGCTCTTGCTCCATTCTCCCCTGCTCTCCTTTGGCTCCCCTGGTGTTTCCCATTGTACCACACCACGCAAGGGGGGTCACGCCCCTATATCATAGGCTTTGCATCGGGGGCGTGACATCTGCTCACGGGTTCGCCCTTGCGTTGGCGTGGGTGGCTGTAAATAAAAAGGGTAGCCACCCACGAAAGGAGATACCATGGCAGATTGGAAACAAATAATGCACCACAGAAAAAAGGAGGCGGAGGTTGCCTCCCTCAGGAGCGAGAACTTTATCCTGTGGGAGGCTCTAAAGGAGGCTACTGCGTACGCCTCTATTGTGGGCGGTGAGATCTATATTCCCACCGCTCTTGACCGCCTCTATAAATCCCCGGAGCCCCTGTCCCAGGAGGACAGAGCTATATGGGCGGTGGTTACATTCATGAACACCCCCCGCCACACATGGCAGGAGTGGCGGACATTTGCCCGCTACATGAATGACCACTACGGATGGGAAGAGGACCGCGTCCTCTCCCTGGCAAGAGGAAAAGGGAGGCGTTGACCTCCCTTTTTTTTGGTCACTTTTCAAGTGACTTTTCATTTTTGAGCAGTGCTTTCACTGCATCCACAGCAAGGTGGATGATGGTGGGAACATCAGCACGGGTCAAGGTCTCCCCTGCCCTCTGCTTGGATAGATAGTCACTCAGGGCGTATAGCTCTGTGACATCTATCCGTGAGTGCTGAAGGGCCTTTTGTACCGCTCCTATGCCCTCACGGGCGTGGAGCTCTACGGCGAACACCTTTCGCATGGTGTGCGGGGAAACCCCCTCCCCTCCCAAGCCACAGCGGATGGCACCTTGCTTGATCCGCTTCCAAACGGCTTGGCGTGTGAGGTGCTTCTCCCCTCCGCCGTAGGGAGAAGGAAAGAGCCACCGCTCGTTGGCTCCGTTTTTTAATTCCAGGGCTAGCCCCGGGGAAATGGTTGCTTGCCCTTTTTTGCCTGTCTTTTGTGCTGTGTAGTGGATGACATTTCCCTCCAGCGCCCCCGCAGGAAGGGAAACCACATCCCCCACCCTTAGCCCCGTTTCCAGGCTTAGGGCAAGCGGG
>JAZORW010000180.1:0-2754 GCA_045656805.1 Eubacteriales bacterium
GCTGATTCAAAGCAGCATGATTCGCATTTCCACGGCTGTGGGACGCACAACGCTTATGGGTGCGGTCATCTCCGCTACGGGAGATTTGACGGTGGAGGACGATAGCTTTATTCAGTTTTTGACTGACTATTCCATGGTTTACGCCTTTTTGGAGGCGGAAGGGGATATGAAGATCAGGGACAGCGTGGTCCAGGCCAGCGGTGCCTATTATTTCCTTTCCTCCCCCTCCGGTGGAGACGTAACCGTTAAGGGCAGCCGTATTCTGGCCCACGACTGTATGTACGGCATGTATTTGGGTGGAGATAGCACCATTGACGATAGCACCGTGTATATGGAGGCATATTACGGCGGAATTCTTCTTGCTTCTGACACTGTGAGACGGTTGGAATTCAACCGCACCGCGCTGACTCTGGTAAACCGCGGCTTCGAGGCTTTGAAAAGCGGCCCCCTGACGGCACAGTGGCAGGCAAACCGTGACCTGATCTCTGAAACCTACATCACCTTCAGTGCCTATATAGAAGCTCAGGAGAAGGCCTATGATCAGGCGGTGAACTCTGTCACCAATGCGGGCATCTACGGGGGCAACGTAAACCTGTCCCTCTCCCGCTGTGACGTGACTGTCAGCGGTTACTGCGTTGGCATTTTCTATCTCTCGGGTGAGAATGCGAAATTTACCGCCTCAGGCAAGACAGTTTTAGACCTGTCTGCTACTAAGGCTGCCATGATTGCCGTAGTGATGCGTGAAAATCAGGTCAGACTTGGCAGTGACGTCAGTGGCAATGCAGAGCTGTACAGCCTTCCCGCAGGGGAGCTTTTGGGCACTATGGGGAACTTCGTGATTTCCCCTGTCCCTGCAGGCCAGGCTCTGAAGAGCCTGTCGCAAACCCCCACGAAGGATGCTGAGGAGCTTCTCAGTGCCCTGGAGGGTATGGCTACGGAGTGCAGACTGGAAACTCGGGAATTCCCCATTGCACTGGTGCTGATCCCCTGTGGGGTGCTGGTGGTAGCAGGTGGCGTGGCTGTCATATGGCACGCCCTTCACCGTGAGAAGCAAACGCCCCCCAAGAACAAGAAAACCAAACGATAAATCCGAAGAAAGGAGGGACAGGGAATGTCCACCGAAATGAATGCCTCTTCGGGGCTTAGGGTAACCCAGTCCCTGCCTCAGGGTGTATATTTGCCCGATGGGTATGAGCTATGGGCATTTTTTGGATACAGTGGGGAGGCATCGGTGTGCGGTGCCAAATATACCCTTTCCCCGGGCTCTCTGCTTCTTTTATCTCCGGGGGATATTTGTTACTGCCCCCAGGGGGGAGAGGGAGATCTGATTCGGTTCCTATTCCTGCCCACACAGATCTATGGCGACCCGGAGCCCTGGCTCATAGCATACAGAGGGACAAAGCAATTTTTGCCCCGGAATATGGGGGAGGAGCTGCGGCTGCAGCTACAGCGTCTGTCAGCTCTCTTGGGAAAAGAGGATAGAATTCCCCTGGCCCGTATGATGCTCTCCGAGGCGCTTCTCTATTTGGGTGCCTGCCAGATTCCCGAGAGGGAGGGAGAGGGGCTCAGGAGGTGCGTTGCCTATATGCGGGACAATAGCCACAGAGAGCTGTCCCTTGACGAGCTGGCAACGGTTGCAGGGCTTAGCAAATTCCATTTCTGCCGTATCTTCCGCCGTGAGGCGGGCATTACCCCCCACGCATACCTGGGATACCTGCGTGCCATAGAGGCACGGGCACAGCTGTCCTTCGGCGTCTCACCCAAAGAGGTGAGCAGGATGCTGGGGTATCAGGATTATTCCACGTTTTTCAGAACCTATAAAAAGGTATTCGGTACCGCCCCCGTGCGGCACAGAGAGGAGGAGACCCGGAGTGAATGACCAAAAGGAACAAGTGACGGAAGACAAATATCTTCCCGGCATTAGGGGAGTAGAAGACCTGCGTCGCCTCCCCGACGAGGCAATGCCGGAGCTGGCAGAGGAGATCCGCCGCTTCTTGGTAGAGAAGACGGAAGAGCATGGAGGGCACCTGGCGTCCAATTTGGGCGTGGTAGAGCTGACCCTGGCAATTCACCGTGTCTTTAATACCCCCACAGACCGTGTGATCTGGGACGTGGGGCATCAGTGCTACGTGCATAAGCTGCTGACAGGCAGACGGGACGTCTTTGACACCCTAAGACGCCCGGGGGGACTCTCCGGCTTCCCCAGACGTGAGGAGAGCGAGTTCGATCCCTTCGGCACGGGGCATTCCTCCACCTCGGTATCTGCTGCGGCAGGAATGGCACAGGCAGACCTTCTGCGTGGAGAGAAGCGGCATACCGTGGCGGTGATCGGTGACGGTGCTATGACGGGCGGCATGGCCCACGAGGCACTGAACAGCTGTGGGAAAACCTTGCCCCTGATCGTGATCCTGAACGAAAATGAAATGTCCATCGCCCCCACCACGGGCGGCTTCCCCCGCTTAGTATCCAGACTGCGGATCTCCAGAAAGTATCGCCGTATTAAGCGTAGCACCAGAAGCGTTTTGTTCCATATACCCCTTATCGGTAAACCCCTTTACCGCCTGATCTCGGGTATTAAATGGCGTATTCGCAATCTGCTGTATCAAACCAATTATTTCGAGGAAATGGGCTTCCTCTACATGGGACCCTACGACGGCAACGATTATGCCAAGGTGAAAAAGGCACTGCTGGTTGCTAAGGAAAAGGAACGCAGCGTGGTGCTGCATCTGCGTACCGTGAAGGGCAAGGGCTATG
>JAZORW010000181.1:0-6533 GCA_045656805.1 Eubacteriales bacterium
CCTCAATAGGCAGGCGCACACGCCCGCACAGGGCATACTCACGCTCTACTCCCTCCCCATCGTCTACGGTGGCAACGCCACATACGATCAGGTCATATCCCTGCATCAGGGAATAGGCACCCCGCACACGGGTCTTATGCTCATCACGGAAGGGAAGGATGCAGAAATCCGCCTCTCCGTTTCGCACCGCTGCACAGGCACTGTCGTAATCGTCGCAGGGAGAAACCGTGGGGTCAGTGAGCATGGGACAGAAGATGTCATACGCCTCGTCGGTAAAGCTGTTTCGGACGTAGGCCACCCTGCCCTGCCGTGCCTCACTGCGGATAAAGTCGGTCATGGTCATACCCCGTCCCTCTGCCTCCAGGCGGTCTGCCAGAGAATGGGCAAGGGTCACACGGTCGGCATAGGACAGCCCCCGCAGAATACGGCTGAGATAGGGGCGATTTTCCTCCAGTGCCTCCTTATGCATCATCATATCCTCACTGGAAAGCAGAGGGGCTGCCTCTACCAGGCCGGCAAGAGAGCCCACAGACACCTTCCCCTCAGGCAGGGACTGCAGTAGCACCCGTGCCAGGTCTGCCAGATGAGAGCGTCTTGCCTCCGCCTGGGTGGCAAACGCCTTCTCCTGCATGCGGAGATTATCATATACGATCTTTTTTTGTACGTCTAGGGAAAAGGGCATACGTGCCTCCTTGCGTCCGGATATAACAATACTTTTACAACATAAATTATATAATAATTTACGCGGGTGTGCAAGGGCTTTGAACGCATTTTTTCATAAAAAAAGATGGCAACCGAAGTTGCCATCCTGTCGCCTTAGCATTATGCCTCCGCTACAAACAGATCCTTACCTGCACCGCAAAGAGGGCATACCCAATCCTCGGGTACCTCCTCCCAGGGGGTGCCGGGCTCGATCCCGTTATCGGGGTCGCCTACCTCAGGGTCATACACGTAGCCGCACAGCTCGCACTCGTACTTCATATCTGCCTCCAAAAAAAGACTGGGGTTTCCCCACAGATGGTATTTTACCACGCACTTACCTCTGCCACAATAGGAAATTTATACAAACTGCTCTGTTTCCTTTATCTATTTTTCACAACCCACCCCCTGGGTTCCTCCGTTTTCTCACGGGCGGTGAAATGTTTACACAATGTTTACTTTCTTCCCTTGCACGCCACGCGATTATAGTATACTATTGACGTTGTATCACGCCTTGACCCGATGGGTCATGGACTACATAAGGAGAACATTATGAAAAGTAAGCTATTCACCCTCCTGGGCGTTTTGCTACTGACTGTTGCATGCACCCTGATGGTTGCCTGTGACGGTGGCGAAGAGCCCCACGTGCACGCCTATACCGAGGAGGTGATCGCCCCCACCTGCACCGAAGACGGTTATACCATCTTCACCTGTGCTTGTAACGATACCTACACCGGTAACCCCGTTCCCGCACTGAACCACGATACCCAGAGTCACGCAGGCCAGGCTGCTACCTGTACCGAAGACGGCTGGGAGGACTACGTGACCTGTAAGAGAGCGGGCTGTAACTACACCACCTACACCGCCATTCAGGCGCTCAACCACGACACTCAGAGCCATGCCGGTCAGGCTGCCACCTGTACCGAAGACGGTTGGGAGGACTACGAAACCTGTAAGAGAGCAGGCTGTGAGTATACCACCTATACCACCATCGAGGCACTGAAGCATGACCTGGAGGATCACCCCGGTCAGACTGCCACCTGCACCGAGGACGGCTGGGAAGACTACCAGACCTGTAAGAGAGCCGGTTGTAACCACACCACCTATACTACCATCGAGGCACTGAAGCATGACCTGGAGGATCATCCCGGTCAGGCCGCCACCTGCACCGAGGATGGCTGGGAGGATTACCAGACCTGTAAGAGAACAGGCTGTAACCACACCACCTACACCCCCATTGAAGCACTGAAGCATGATATCAAGAGCCATCTGGGTCAGGACGCTACCTGTACCGAAGCGGGTTGGGAGGATTACGAGGCATGTGACAGAGTAGGCTGTGGCTATACCACCTATAAGGAAATTCAGGCACTGAAGCACGACCTGAAGGATCACCCCGGTCAGGCCGCTACCTGCACCGAGGACGGCTGGGAGGACTACCAGACCTGCGAGAGAGCGGGCTGTGAATACACCACCTATAAGGCAATCGGCAAGAAGGGTCACACCACCGCCCCCAGAGTAGAGGCACCCACCTGTACCGAGCCCGGCTACACCTACCATGAGTGTACGGATCCTAACTGCAATTACTACTATAAGACCAATGAAACCCCCGCCACCGGCCACAAGCGTGTGGGCGATTGGCTGATCAGCAAGAGCTACCACTACTACGTCTGTGCCTGCGGTCAAACGGTTACCAAGACGCATAACTTTTCCCAGGGTCTCTGTGAGTGCGGTGCCCACTCCTCTATTCAGCATCTCAGCTACAAGGAGGTTGAGGGCGGTATCGGCATCACCGGATATAACCCCAACAGCACTGCCGGCACCTACGGCTACTACGTATACGTTCCCAAATATATTGAGGGTAAGCCTGTGGTTGAGCTGTGCGAAAAGGCGTTCTATTACGACGGCGACATCGGGACCCTGATATTACAGGAGGGCCTGCTGAGAATCGGCGAATATGCACTGTACGGCTGCTCTAAGCTGACCGACGTAGAGATTCCCTCCACCGTCGTCTCCGTGGCATCCAACGCATTCCTGAGCAGCTCCAATCTGACAGGCACCGAAAAGGACGGCGGCATCTACCTGGGCAATTCTGCCGCCCCCTACACCGTTCTGCTGAAGGTAACCGATAAGACTATCACCTCCTTCACCATGCAGGACGGCACCCGCTTCGTACAGGACAGCGTTTTCTCCGGTTGCTCCTCTCTGGTCGATGTCACCTTCTCCGACGACCTGATCGGCATCGGTTGCTTTGCGTTCATGGATTGTACCTCCCTGAAGCAGGCTCTGCTGCCCGACGGACTTCTGAAGATCGGTGAGCGTGCCTTCGAGGACTGCACCTCTATGACCCAGATCAGACTGCCCTCCACTCTTGCGACCTTCGGCTCTGAAATGTTCTCCGGTTGCCCTGCACTGGACGGCACCGTCTACGAGAACGGCCTATATATCGGTAACGAGAACAACCCCTATATGATGCTGATCGAAATGATCGACACCACCGCCAAAGCCTTCGTCTTCCACCCCGACGTAAAGGCCATCGGGTGCTATGCCTTCTACTACGCAGAGGTAACCAGCGTCGTCATTCCCGAGGGTGTTGTGTTCTTAGATGCCTTCAGCTTCCAGCGTGCGGCTTTGAAGTCCGTAGTGATCCCCTCCACCATCACCCAATACGGTCGCTGTGCATTCTACTACTGCACAAGCCTGACCACCGTGATCCTCACCGACGGTCTGACCATCGTGGGTGACAGAATGTTTGCAGACTGCTCGGGACTGACCTCTATCCACATTCCCGCCTCCGTGGAGCTGGTGGATATGGGTGCCTTCACAGGATGCACCTACCTGTATACCGTAGTCTTTGAGTACGATTCTGCCCTGAAGGAGATCGGCAGCAGAGCCTTCGGCTCATTCAGCAGCTACAGCAAGCTTTACTTTGGCGGCACGGTTGAGGAATTCAATAAGGTGAAAATCGACTGGATCAACGATGCCTCCGCCATGTACTCCGCAACCTACTATTACTACTCCGAAACCCAGCCCACCGAAGAGGGCAACTACTGGCACTACGACACCGACGGTGTCACCCCCGTGAAGTGGTAATCTGGGATATCCCAAAAACAAAAAAAGAAGCCCCCGTATTCGGGGGCTTTTTTGGTGCATCATATCAAGCCTAAAATAAAAAAGAGGAACCGCGAGGGTCCCTCCATTTTATTTGGTGCCGGTGGTGGGACTCGAACCCACACGGTGTCGCCACCAACGGATTTTGAGTCCGTCACGTCTACCATTCCATCACACCGGCAATTCTTTTGAGATTATAGCACATCAAAAAACAAAAATCAAGGGGGAAGGGCTTTTATTTTGCGACTATCAGATTTGGTTCAACTTGAGTTTATACTGGTGAATAAAAAAGAGCCCCCGACAGATTCGAATGAACTGTCGGGGTTTTGAGAATGAATGAATTACTCAATCACTCTTTGGCAATGCAGACGGTTTTCCATCAGGTTTAGCAGTTTGTCTTCTGTTGTCTTAGGATGGGGTTGCTTGCGTATTTTTCTTATCAACCACTGGATTTTATCAATCAAAGAAAGGCAGGCGAAAACGGGAAATAGCAAAATGGACAAAAGGACTTCCCCTATTTTACCAAACGCCTTTTGAGCTTTCGTGCGTTCGTCCTCGGGGCCGATATATTGAATGGTTCCATGAAACTCAATCTGATTATTTTCTTCTGCAAATTTGGAAATAAACCAGTGTCCGCCAGAGTGACCTGCACGTCCTATACCAAGACGGATTTCTTCCTCCAGCACTTCAATCATATAGTCATCCAGATAGTAAAATCGGCTGTTATTTGTATGGAATGGTTCCAGAAGGGCTAAAAACGAGGCTTTTGTGCCGGCGTATTTGAAGGTATATTCTTTTGCCATATCACCCATCCCCCTCAAAAATATTTTTGCCGCAGGCTTCACCCGCTCACCCCCAGCGTAGCACAAATCGGCAGAGAAAGCAAGTTCTCTGCCGAAATATTGCATCTGCCTATTCTCTGCTAAAAATACAGCGAGAATTAGGGGCTTTTGTTATTTAAGATTGTTTCGTTCTAAGCGTCCTAACAAGATGTCCTCGTTGTAAACCAAATAATCAAAATATTTTTCGCCCAGGTTGGCTACCGCTGTGCCAACAGAATCTGCTACGTATAGGTGATCCACCTGAGGTAGGGACAGCAGAATGAGCGTGCCATCCGTGGATGGCAGGCGAATGTCAGAAACCAATTTAAACCAGGTGCGAAACAGACCAAATTCTTTAACGATAGAAATCTTATCATTTTTAAGCACCACCTTGTTCTTTTGCCTCATGGTAGTGAACAGAAGGCAGGCGTATTTTTTGTTTTGAATTGTAATTTCAAAATTCAAAACGCCCTTCTTTACCCAAAGAGAACGGCAGAGATATTGCGGCTTGCTCAGCACGTATTTTTTACTTGTGCAGCATGCTTCCAGCTTTTCAAAAAAGGCTTTTCTTCTTCGAATTGCTTTGATACAACGCTTTGCATAAAAGAACAGTAGCACCGCTATAACGGTCAAGGGAATATAATACATGCGAATGAGCATGTAAACGGCACCGCCTATGAGCAGCGTAAAGAGAGGCCCTACAATTCCTAAAAACCAATAGATTGCGCAAATAAGCAATAACCACAGTGCGGTTTTGAACAGAACAACACCGATTGTGTCTACGTTGGTTGTTTTACTCGCCCCTTGGGTCGCCAGCCGTCTATAAGTAAGTAGCTGGATTAAGAAGAAGCACACGCCCAAAATGAGATTGAACAAAGCTCTTTGCAGGAAAACGCCACATGAAACATGGGTAAACAGAAGCTCCCTCTGCCAGGTAAACATCACGTGTTCAGGGAACACGCACAGCAAAGCGTAAAACAACAGACTTGACACCGATAAGACAAGCATTGTCCTCTGGGAAAAGGTCTGCGTTTTTTTGCCCTCCCCTTTTGCATCAAGCAATCCCAGGATAGAACGCTCTGCCTTGGCTATGCGAATCACAAGAGAGTTTAACAGCAAAATCGCCACTACAGGTGCTACCACATAGGAAATCGGAATTTCCGTTGTGTCCAGGAACTCCCTTGAAACACCTATGGAAACCCCCAATGCAACCACAAATAGGAACAAATAAAAACAAATAAATACCAGTATTGTTTCAATTATGGAAATTGAAATAGCCTTTTGCTTTTTCATTGGATTCCTCCGAAACGCGCTCTCAAAAGAATACAGTATCAAATTTCAGGGCTACTCTTGCCCTGTCTTTATTATATCACAAAAAAACTACACGAGATATAGAATTTTTGAATTGTTTAGAACACCAGGATCCCCAAGAGGCCGGAGATTACCACCAGGAGGATGGAGGAGAATTCCTTTTTCCTTAGGCGTTTCCACACCACGGGGATGGCGATCACCACCGCCAATATGAGGAAGGTGCGCCAATTTAGGGAAAAGCGACTGTTCCAAACGGTATCTATGCCGAAAAAAACGGTCATGCCCATGGTAAGTGCCACCGAGAGGATCAAACCGCCCAGGGCGGGGCGCATGCCTGTAATAAACGCCTGAACGGCGGGGTATTTCAGCAGATTTTTAATCAGTGCCGCCACCACCAAAATGATGATAAAGGACGGCAGGACCACGCCCAGGGTAGCTACCAGGGCACCCAAAAATCCGCCCTGCTCATACCCGATAAAGGTCGCCATATTGACGGCGATGGGGCCGGGGATCACGGTTTCAACTCCAATGAAATTTAGAAATTCCTCCCGAGTCATCCAGCCGTAGCGCACCGCATAGTCGCCAATAAGAGAC
>JAZORW010000182.1:0-2214 GCA_045656805.1 Eubacteriales bacterium
CCTCCCTATCACACGGCCTGAGGGTTTTGTGATCCAGCTCTAAGCCCATATTTTTTGCTAGGCCCGTCAGACGCTCCAGGGTAGCCATAACCTCCGGGGCGCATAGCTGCAGCTGGGGCGTGGGGGGAACGCACAGGGTGACGGTCAGGGAACAGTTAGATGCCAGGGCAGCCAAAACGGACCACTGTTGCTCCGTATAGCTGGAGAAATTGTCGAGATAAACGTGATACCCCACCAAGGGCTTATGGCACAACAGGGTGTCGGACAGCTGATCCAGGCGGTCGGAGGTGTCGGAATAGTATTCAGTCAAAAGGCCGTGGTAGGTGGAGGAGATCAGGGCGTAGTCGTGCAGCTTATCCGAGAGGGCACCCTCAGTGAGAACGGAGGCAGAGTCCAGTAAGGCGGGGGTCATTTTATCCCCGCGCAGACGTCGCACTACGCTGCGCATATACGCCACCGTCTTGGTATCCGGCAGCAGAGTGTCGGTGCGTAGCATGGGCTGGGTCTCGCTGAGAGTACGCCACATGAGTATTTGCTCAGAGGCATCCGTGGCACTGCGATAGGCAAGACCGCCACACATACGGAATACGGTGTCACACAGACGGGTGAAATTGGTCACCTCAAAGCCAAGGCAGGCAGAGGGGGGGAGTAGATCTGCCATTTCCCGCTCTACCGTGACGGTCTGCTGCTCAGGCACAATAAGGAGGGCACGAATGCCCTCCTTCACGTCTTTTTGGATGGATTTATATAGCTCCTGCGTTTTACCGCTGCCTGCGGTTCCGCTCAGAAGGGTGATCATTCCTTGCCCTCCTCACGGTTGCACAGCAGGGCGTATCCACGCCCACGGGAGGAAAGAATGAGCTTCTGTCCTCCAATTTCGATCTTGTTACGCAGATAATGAATGTACACGTTTACCTGACCGGGGTCCGCATCCTCGCCGCCCCAGACCTCTTTTAAGATATCTTCACGGCTCACGTATGCACCCTTGGCATTCCAGAGAAGCCGTAGCACCTGTGCCTCGCGTTTAGAAAGAGAAACGGTTTCAGAACCAACGGTAACAGAGGTACCGTCAGGCAATAGATGCACGTATTCCTCTGCCTCATCGCCTGCCAGACCAAGAATAGCCAGAAGGCGGTTGGGGCGGAAGGGACGCTCAAGGCACTTATAGCCCGCTGCCGCAGGGGCAGGGGTACCGTAATAGGTACACAGCACCTCACCCGTGGGGTGAGTGGGAACGGGGCAGGTGTCGGTATCTACCACGTAGACCTCAGACGCAGGGGCATCGGAGGCATCGTCTGTCACGGCAACGGTACGCAGACGGGAAAGCAGGGTCAGGCGTACAAACTGCGAGAATGCAGTATCCTTTGAAATAATACATGCCTGGTATTTCATGCTGGCTTCCCTTTCTAAATATAAATATACGTTACGTAACTATTTTACAACAGTCGCCCAGCCTTGTCAAGAATCGTCACCTATCTTCCCACCGCGTAAACGCAAAGTAAACTTTCCATAGCAAAAAAGAGGAAAAGAAGCAGGCACAGGGAAAGCCAAGAAAGCATAAAATGGCAGAAGCTGTGGGGCGAGGCAAAACAAAAGAAAAACGGCAGGAAAATTTCCGGTAAACAGGTAGTTTCTTGCCGTTTTTGCTTGCTATATAGACTTTTTATAGGATGTGAAGCGAACTTAACAAAATTATTTGTGGATAAATATAGTTACCTCCACACCGTCCTCGGTTACCCGCTTCTGGCAGTTGGTCTTTACCCCTGCCCCCCGCATAATCCCCAGAGCTCGGTCTAAGGAATTGTAAAAGAGTCTGAGATCCTTAATGGCTGCTTTCACCTGTTGCTTTGGGGGCTTTTGAGTTTGGGTGAGGCATTTTTCCACGTATGCCTCGGTTTGTGCCACAGTATAGCCGTGGCGTATCACTGTTTTCAGCACTTGCCGCCGCATATCCCCATTGGGGAGCCTGAGCAGTGCCCTGGCATGCCGTTCTGTCAGTGATGCCCGCAGGAGGGTCTCCTGTTCCTCCTCCGTGAGCTTTAACAGTCGCAGCTTATTGGCGATATAGGACTGGGATACTGAGAGCCGTTCTGCCAGCATCTCTTGGGTGATGTTTTCCCCACCGAGGATCGCCTGTATGGCGGCAGCCTCCTCGAAGGGATTCAGATCCTTCCTTTGTAGATTTTCCACCAGGGCGATCTCCGCACTGTCACC
>JAZORW010000183.1:0-2119 GCA_045656805.1 Eubacteriales bacterium
TTCCGCGGTCAGTTTGAGTCGCGTATTTTGGGTCTTTTAAAAGAGGTGACCGACGCCGGAAACGTTATTCTTGTCATCGACGAGGTGCATAATATCGTGGGTGCCGGGGAGGCAGAAGGGGCAATGAATGCCGCAAATATCCTGAAGCCTGCCCTGTCCCGCGGTGAGATTCAGGTTATCGGTGCCACCACCCTGAAGGAATACAGAAAGCATATTGAAAAGGACAGTGCCCTGGAAAGACGCTTCCAGCCTGTGATGGTAAACGAGCCCACTACTGCCGAAACCGAGGAGATGCTCAGGGGCATTAAGGGGTATTACGAAACCTATCATGGTGTTTTGATCCCCGAAACCGTTATTTCGGCCGCCGTGCGTCTGTCTGAAAGATATATCAGCGACCGCTTCCTGCCTGATAAGGCAATCGACCTTCTGGATGAGGCTGCGTCCCACGTCTCTCTGTCTTCTCCCGCTGTAAACGAGAGGCTCATGCTTCTGCGTAAGGATGGGGAAATGAAGGCACAAATGGCACAGCTGGAGGAAAAACTGGCCGCTGCCGAGGATGCGGATAAGGAAAACCTCTTCCGTGAGGTAGCCACCCTGAAAACTGAACAGTCTCAGGTGGATAAACGCCTGGGTGAGCTGGATGCAATTTGCCGTGATCTGTCTGTCAATATTGAGGATCTGGCAGACGTCATCGAAATCTGGACAGGCATTCCCGCCTCTGATATCAAGGAGCAGGAGTTTGAAATGCTGGATAAGCTTCACGCCCGCATTTCCTCCCGTATCGTTGGACAGGAGGAAGCCGTCAGTGCCGTGGTACGTGCCATTAAGCGGAAGCGTGCAGGTGTGGCTGTCAGAAAGAGCCCTGTTTCCATGATCTTTGCAGGACCTACGGGCGTTGGTAAGACCGAGCTGGTTAAGGTGTTGGCAGCTGATCTCTTTAAGCAGCCTGATATGCTGATCCGTCTGGATATGTCCGAGTTTATGGAAAAGCACGCGGTTTCCCGCATTATCGGTGCCCCTCCCGGATACGTGGGGTACGACGAGGCCGGACAGCTGACCGAAAAGGTGCGTAGGCACCCTTACTCCGTCATATTGTTTGACGAGATCGAAAAGGCCCATCCCGACGTGCTGAACATCCTGCTACAGGTGCTGGACGACGGCAGAATTACGGATGCTGCAGGACGGGTGGTAAATTTTGAGAATACAATTATCGTAATGACCACCAATGCAGGTTCTGACAAGAGCACCGCTATCTCCGGCTTTGCAAAATCGGGTGACGTACAGGCAAAGGAAAGGACCGAGCGTGCCCTGCTTACCTTCCTGCGTCCTGAATTCCTTAACCGTGTGGACGAGATCATCACCTTCCGTTCCTTGACCCACGAGGATTTCCTCAGAATTGCCGATATTATGCTAAAGGATATGCAGGAAATGCTGCGTACCAAGGGGATTGAATTCACCTATACGGATGACGCCCGTGAGAAGATCGCCACGGAGTCTTATTCCTATAAATTCGGTGCTAGAAATATGCGTCGCTACCTGGAAACCCACGTAGAGGATCGCCTGGCAGAGCAAATCATTTCTAATTATCAAAAACGCATCAAAAAAGCTTCCCTGTCTCTACTCGGTGGCCAATTGGATGTTAAATGCGAGTAAGGAGCTAACAAATGTCAGAATGTAATCACGATTGTGCCAACTGTGCCAGCAAATGCTCGGGTAACAGTACCCCTGAGTCTTTGATTGCAGAGCAAAACCACTATAGCAACGTAAAGCGTGTCATCGCCGTTGTTTCCGGCAAGGGGGGCGTGGGTAAATCCCTGGTCACCTCTATGCTGGCAGTTTCTATGCAGCGTCTGGGCTATAAGACCGCCATTTTGGATGCGGACGTAACCGGACCCTCCATTCCCAAGATCTTTGGTATGGATAACGTGAGGGTAGAGGGGAACGCAGATGGCTTTATGCTGCCCCCCATGACTAAGACAGGCATTGAGCTGATGAGCGTAAACCTGCTCCTGGACGACCCCACGAAGCCTGTTGTATGGCGTGGCTCTATGATCTCGGGTGCTGTGAAGCAGTTCTGGACAGATACCGCCTGGAACGAGGTGGACTATATGTTCGTGGA
>JAZORW010000184.1:0-1502 GCA_045656805.1 Eubacteriales bacterium
CGATGGTCCAGGCCGCACCGTTGGCGCAGTCCAGAGCCACCTTGTAGTTTTTAAAGGAGAACAGCCCCAGGCTGATGAGATACCCCACATACCGGTTGCGCCCGGCGATGTAGTCCACGGTCCTGCCGATGGCAGCCCCGGTGGCAAAGGGCAGTTCCTCTCCCCCATCCAGATAGCTTTCCAACAGGGCGATGGTCTCCTCATCCATCTTCTCCCCCTGTCCGTTGAGGAGCTTGATGCCGTTGTCGTAAAAGGGGTTGTGGCTGGCGGAGATCATCACCCCGCAGTCGAACTCGTCGGTTTTCGTCACATAGGCCACCGACGGCGTGGTGGTCACATGAAGAAGATAGGCATCGCCCCCGGAGGCGGTGATCCCCGCCGCTAAGGCGTACTCAAACATGTAGCTGCTGCGCCGGGTATCCTTGCCAATAACAATTCTCGGCCGGCAGTGCCGGCTGACAATTCGCACGGACTGCGTAGGTAATCGCTTTTGCCCTGCGCCGCCCGGTAACGCTACATCTTCTTTGTCATTGCGAGGCTCGCCCTGCGAGCCGTGGCAATCCGTCTCCCTGTTCTGCGCATAGTACCACCACAAAAACCTGCCCACTTTATACCCATGATCGGCAGTCAGCCCTACATTGGCCTCCCCCCGAAACCCATCTGTCCCAAAATACTTTCCCATATCCATACTCCTTTTCAAATATCCACCGCACCAAAGCCTCCCTCTGATGAGGGAGGTGCCCCGAAGGGGCGGAGGGAGAGAAACAAAATTTCCATACATTCTCTCCCTCAGTCAATTGCCTAAATTCGGCAATTGACAGCTCCCTCGACAGAGGGAGCCTTGATCTGTGCGTCTAATCAACTACCCCATAAACTATACTCTACCGCTTTTTTACAATTTCCCCATTATTCTTATAAATCGAATTCTCCCCCACAACGCCTCTCACACAGGAAAGGGGATACACCTGGGAATTCCTGCCGATGACCACTCCGGGATTCAGTACCGCCCCGCAGCCGATCTCCGCAAAGTCGCCAACCATCGCCCCCACCTTTTTCCGCCCGGTGGGTATACCTTGCACCACCACAAGGCCCTTGTCACCCCGGACATTGGAGGTCAGCGCCCCGGCGCCCAGATGAGCCTTGCAGCCTAAGATGCTGTCGCCCACATAGTTGTAGTGAGGCACTTGCACCCCGTCAAATAAAATCACATTCTTCAGCTCCGTGGAGTTGCCCACCACGCAGTTTTCTCCCACCAGAGCAGACCCCCGGATAAATGCCCCGTGGCGCACCTCGGTGTTCGCCCCAATAATGCACGGCCCGGCAATGTGGGCGGTAGGCGCAACCTTGGCAGACCCATGCACCCAGACATCTTCCCCAACCTGCCGGTAATCCTCCCCCCAAGCCTGCCCCCGGGAACGGATCAGTTCCCCGCTCCCCGCTAAGGCCTGCCAGGGGTATTCAAAACCAGCCAAATATTCCTTTGCCCTGGTATGCTCCAGGTC
>JAZORW010000185.1:0-13476 GCA_045656805.1 Eubacteriales bacterium
TAGTTTGGCTAAAGAATTGTTAAAGGAAAATGATTATGCCATGTTAGAAAAGATTAATTTAATTAGATATGAGGCTATTCCGTATAAGGAGGAATTCTTAAAAAAGCATTCAAAATGTCACGGTTTTTTAGCCTTAAATCCCAATCGAATTGCTATCGGACCACTTGGCGAATATATGATTACTGAAAATCTAATTGATAAATACACGCTCTATTTTTCTGATGGAACGGGCAATATTCCAAACTATTTAAAAGAAAAATATCAAAATACGATAGACTTTATAGATTTTATCAGCAAGTCTACAAAATTGCTGCAAAATGTTTAAGAGATACAAACCTGAATATCTGTCTATCGAATTATATTAATCAACCAAAAGGAAGGTGTAATGCCTTCCTTTTTTATTGGTATAAAATCGGTATAAATTTATTTTGAAAGTTATTGAAAAATACGAAAGTTATGTAACGAAAAATGCCATTTTTAATATTATTTCACGCACATTTTTAATAAAAACGCACCGAAATGCACGGAATTGAACGCTTTTTACAAGACTTTCACAAGGACTTTGAACTCCTAAGGGGTAGCTACAGGTTCACATGCCACGCGAGAGCGTCGGGGAGCTGGCTCACCAGCGGCGAGCATAGGCATATTCGCCGCAGGCAAAATTCTCGCTGGGAGTGCCAAAAAGACCTTTGCCTGTTTTAGACGAAGGTCTCTTTTTTATTCCTCTATGATTTGCACCCCTGTGCCCATGCCGTAGATGGTGCCGGTTTTATCGTAGGTGATGGTATAGGTTTTGCCTTTGAAGGGGAGGTTTTCCAGGCGGAAATAATCCCATTTTTCCAGGATCTCCTTGCAGACGGTGGGACGATCGGCGAGGGGATCGATGCCGAGGATACCGCGCAAAACGGGGTCTATAAAGGTGGAGTGGTTATAGTCCTTGCCGCGGTCCTTTATGCCTTCGCCGTCCTTTGCCAGCTTTTCCTCCAGGATTTCACGGACGGTCCAGCGATACGCAAAGGGGTGCATAACCTCATCAATGAAGGGGTGTGTGCCCTTCTCATCGGTGATGGTGTGCATCTCTGCATAGGTGCGGATGGCTTGGTACAGGTCATCGTAGGTATAGACCGACTGCTCGTAGTCCTTTAAGAGGCGGATGGCGGCATTCAAAATCAGGGAGGTGGCAAAGGGCCAGACGTAGCCATTCCACATGCATCCGTGCTTCGTTTTGTAAAGGAAGCGAGGGTGAGACATATCGGCGGTGGCAAAGCCGGTCTTTGCCAAAAAGACTTTTTCATCCTTGAGATAGGCAAAACAGCTGCATTTGTCGGGAGAGGGCATCCCGTAGATCCACGGCACAAAGCCGCAATGCTCTCGAGCATCACAGCCCTCAGGGATATCCGCAAGGGTCAGAGGCTTGTTGACATCACCGTCGGCGGGGTGGATCGCCTTGTAAAAGGTGCCATCCCATAGCTTTTCGTCTAACAGCTCCTTGATTTTCTCTGCCTTCGCACGGTAATGCGCCGCCTGCTCCTCTCTGCCCAGCGAGGCTTCTATCTCCGCCAAGGTGACGGCATCGCCGTACATACAGCCATTCATGGCGGGGCGCAGACCCTTTACGCAAGTAATGTTTGGCAGGGTGCCACTGATGGAAAACTCGGTTGCCTCGCGGTCGTCGGTGGACCAATACAAGCCATTTTCGGTCAGATGGCGGGCCTCCCAGCCATCAAAATATGCTTCCAGGGCTTCAATATTCTTTTCTAAATACCGGCGATTATCTGTCAAAATGCAAAAATCGCAGATGGCGGTAAGGGCAGGGGTGTGATAACTATACTTGCTCCCCTCGCCGTTGATAAACAGGTCGATATAGGACAGTAAATCCCCCGCATTTTGGAACCAGCGCAGCTCGTTCAAATGGTGGAACAGGGGTGCGTTGATGGTATTGTAGATGCCCGCCCAGGGCACAGGGGGGAGAAATTCGGTAAGGACAAGGCCGACGGGGGTCTGCTTGATATGCTTACGGAGAGTCCAGGTGCGGAAGGCAAAAATACGCTCAATGGTCTTGTCAGGACAGTAGAGTCTGGGGGCGTTTTGCAGCAAAAAATCCTCCGCCTCGGCATTGGGGACAAATTGGGTATATCCCTCGTCGTCAAGGGCGTTGAACTCCTCAAAATACGTCCTGTAATCCACGTTACTTTTCCTCCTGTATTGCTTTTTGCGACAAGGATCGCTCACAAGGATAGGATACCAAGCAACGCATCTGTTTTCAAGCCCTTTTTGGAGAAAAAGCCGATAAGCACCCGTCCTCTCCTGCGGAGAGCCTGTAAGACGGAGCAAATTCCTGCTCCGGGTGACCTTGCTATTGACTTTTCATTTTAATAGGTTTACACTGAGGCTGTAGCAAAGTTGATTTTTATCTTTATCAATTGACAATATCATATCAACCAAAAGGAGAAACAGCTTATGGGAAAATTGCCGGTGATGCAAGGTGCAAAATGGTGCGCGAACTGTGTTTATTGGGCGGGTGCGCGAGAGTTTGACAGCTTTTTTGGTCGCGCCGAGATAGACCGGAGCTGCAACTCAAAGGGAACCTGCACCAACATGAAGGGGTTTTACAGACAGCCAACGCTTTGGAATACGACCTGCAACGGATTTACAAAGCACCCCATCGTGAAAGGATAATTAGCACGCCGAGAGCTTGCTTTTTTGCGTTTCCATAAGGGATGCGCGGTGAAACCAGGTCCGCAGCACGAACGCCCCATTTCCGTGTCGGGAGCCTTACCAGACGGAGCAAATTCTCGCTGGGAGTGCCAGACACCTCCCACCCCCACACCGTGGGGGTGTTTTCTTTTCCCTCTCATTGACATTCCCGCCCGGGGGTAGTATAATGAAGCCATCAAGGCGGAGGTGCTTTTTATGGAGACGACCCTATCTATTTGGACACAGTATTTTTGCGAAACGGGCATCGAGGGGGCGCTGGACGAGTTTGCTGCCCTGGGGCTGACGGGGGCGGAGCTGTCCACCGAGCACGGGTGCGAGCTGTATGCCCGCAGTGCTGACGTGGCGGCTACGGGCGAGGCGGTACGTGCCTACGCCAAAAAGAAAAATATCACCATGACCCAGGGGCATCTGCCCCTTGGCTTTCAGCTGGTGACCCAAAAGGAAGACCTTCCCACCCTGCTGCGTCACATCGACCTGTACGAGGCGTGCGGCGTGAAGAACATGGTGCTGCACTGTGACAAACAGGCAAGCGACACCCAAAAGTCGGGCGAGCAGCGGTTTGCGGAAAACCTGAGGAGCCTGGAGGTCATTGCCAACCACATCGAGGGCAGAGAGATCTGCATCTGTCTGGAGAACATCCACCACTCCCCGAAGGCAGACCCCGAGAAGCTGTTTTCCCTGGCTTATGCAGAGGACCTGATCAAGATCATTGAGGCACTGGGCAGCCGCCGGTTCGGCATCTGCCTGGATACAGGCCATCTGAACCTGGTGCAGGGAAACCAGGGGGACTTTATCCGCACCGCCGGCTCCTATCTCCGTGCCCTGCACATTGCCGACAACCGCGGGGAGCGGGACGACCATCTGATGCCCTTTGGCGGTAAAATTGACTTCTTAGACGTTATGAAGGCTCTAAAAGAGGTGGACTACCACGGCCTGTTCAACCTGGAGATCCCCGGGGAAAGCTACGGAAATCCCCTGGAGGTAAGGAGATTGAAGGTGCCGTATATTCAAAAGGTCTACCGCTATCTCCTGGAGCAGTAAATTTCGGCATGCCCCAAAAGAGAAAGAGTGACACCCGCGGGTGTCACTCTTTTTACCTTTTCACTTTCCACTCTTCCCTATCCGCAGGGGGTTCCACCGCCCCGAGAGGTAGTAGGTAAAGAAGACGGAAAACAGCATCAGGTTGTGCAGGATCATGCACGCCCAGGCGGCTACCAGACCCATGCCCAAAAGCTCTACACACAGGAAGGTGCCAAGGATTCTGACACCCCACATGCCACTTAGATTCCAGATCAGGGGCATGGTGGTACGGCCCATTCCCTGGAGCATGCCCTCCAGCACGATGGAAATGCCGTAAAAGGGCTCGGACAGTGCCACCATACGCAGCACCGTAGTGCCCAGGGTCACCACCTCTGGATCAGAGGAAAACAGCCCCATCAGGTGGGGTGCCAGCAGAAACAGCAGCCCCCCGGACAGTCCCATGAAGCACAGCTCCAAAAGGCAGGCGGTGCGGGACAGAGCCTGCAGCTTTTGGGGATTTTTCTCCCCCAGGGCGTTGCCCGCCAGGGTGGCGGCGGCGGTCTGCATACCGTAGCCGGGAATGTAAAAGGCAGACTCCACCGTATTGGCAAAGGTGTGGGCGGCTGTTGCCACACCACCGAGAGAGTTTACCATGGCGGCAAAGGCCACGTACCCAAGAGAGGTGCCAAACCTCTGCCCGGCGTTGGGCAGTGCCACCCGCAGACAGGGACGCAAAATACTGCCGTCAGGGCGGAAGGACTGTCCCCTGGGGGACAGGATGGGGTGCCGCAAAACCGCCACCGTCATAACGGTGCCGCCCAGGGCAAAGGCAATGGCACTGGCCAGTGCCGCCCCGGTGACCCCCAGCCCCAGGCCGGGGAGCAGCACACGCAGGTTCCCCAGGGTCAGATGCCTGGTGGGATAGATAAACAGGAAGTTCAGGGTCACGTTTACCGCGTTTACCCCCAGCCCCACCCACATGGGGGTGCGGGTATCCCCCGCAGAGCGTAGCAGGGTACCGAAAATAATAGAGGCGGCACGGAACAGCATGGGGGTATATAAAATGAAGAAGTACCTGCCTGCGGCAGACCGCAGACCCTCCTCCACCTGCATCCACCTGGGCACCCAGGGGCTAAGCCCCAAGGTCACGAGGGTAAAGAAAAGCCCCACTGCCAACACAGCCAGCACCGCCTGGGCGGTGGCACGGCGTACCAGAGTGTCCTCCCCTGCCCCACGGGCACGGGAAACGAAGGCCAGAAAGCCCACCCCGATGGCGGAAACCGTGCTGCCGATCAGCCAGTTCACCGTGGTGGTAGACCCCACCGCCGCCGTGGCGGCAGTGCCCAGAGAGCCAACCATGGCGGTATCAATATACTGCACCGCAGTGTGCAGCAGCTGGTCCAGCATGGTGGGCCACGCCAGTGCCAGGATCACACCTATCATTGCCCGGGTAGAATATCGCCTCTGTGTCATGCCTTGGCTCTCCTTTCTCTTCAGTCCTGTTCATTATACTCTCCCCGCCCCAAAAATGCAACTCGCCTGCGTTTTTCTTGAATTTATGGGGCATCTTGCCCTTATTTTTTGTTTTTATTTTAACCGTTTTGGTTTATATGCACAAAAGTCGCTAAAAAAGGTTTGTGCAGATGCTCACTTTACTCGCCTATCTCATATAAGATATAATGAAGGTGCAAGGGGCATATTTTATGCCCAAGCAATTCTAACAAAAGGAGACACGTATGAAAAAACGACTACTACTTCAACTTTTATCCCTTTCTCTGGTCCTGTGCATGGGACTTTCACTTGCCGCATGTGGCGGCGAAGAGCCCGAAATCACCTATACTGCCTCCTTTATGGCAGACGGTGAGCTGGTAGAGGCAGTCACCTTCCCACAGGGAGCCACCTCTCTCACCGAGCCCGAGGTGCCCGCTAAGGCCGGCTATACCGGCGTATGGGCTACCTATGAGCTAGCCGATGAGGATATCGAGATCGTTGCGGAATACACCGCCATTGAATACACTGCCACCTTCGTGGCAAACGGCGAGGTAGTAGACACCCGCACCTTTACCGTTGAGACCTCCTATATCATTCCTCCCCAGGTTCCCGGTATTGACGGCTATACCGCCGTATGGGAGGACTGGGCACTGGGCGTAGGCAATTTCACCGTAGAGGCTGTCTACACCGCCATTGAGTACACCGTCACCTTCACCGATAACGCAGATAAGAACACCGTCGCCACCGTTGAGGCTCCCATCACCCTGCCCACCGACGTAGAGGGCGTGGACTACTGGACCGACTCTGACGGCAAGATCTATGCGGCAGGCTGTAAGGTATATATCGGTGCCAACGAGACCTTCGCCCCCTATACCGGTGAACTGTCCAGCTCCGGTCACGTGGTGACCAACGTAGGCTACACCTCCTCCTGGAAGGACTCCACCATCGTGAAGAAGGGCACCCAGCCCTGGTACGTGATCACCTCCGACAGTAAGGACGGCGGCTGGAACGGTGCTGTGTATTTCCGGGATTCCGAGCCCACCTTTGACGCAGAAAAGGGCACCGTGACCCTCACCAACGAGAGTACCTCCGACAACGTCCTGTCCCTCCACAAGATCCACGACTTCGGTGTGACCACCGGTGCCGTGCTTGTGAGCGTCAAGTTCTATATTGATCCCCAGGAGACCTTCTGCGGCTTCTTCTTGAGAAAGGGCACCAGCGGTAACGATAACCTGTTCTTAGTCAACAACACCCCCATCACCGTTGAGGGTGAGCCCACCAACCGCTACTCTGTGAAGTGGGGCGCTTGGGGCTCTACCGTCACCCCCCTGGAGGCAACCCACGGCTGGAACACCATATACATGCTGATGCTGGAGAAGGATGGCGACAGCTTCCCCGTCTATCTGGCAATTGACAATGCCCTCACCCCCGTTACGGTACCCACCGCCTTTACCGCTGAGACCCTGGCAGACTGGTACAGCGCCTCCTTTACCCACACTTCCGCAGATTTCCTGGCTATCTGTAACGCCACCAGCACCGCAGGCGGCGGTCTGCACATGCGTGTGGTCAATAAGGACGGCACCCTGACCCTGGGCGGTATCTCCGTGATGAACGTAGAGGAAAAGAACACCTATTACGTCACCTTCGGTGAGTATCTGGAATACAACCAGTATCAGGTAGACGCCGGCACCACCGTCACCGTTCCCACGGTAGAGGGCGTGACCCAGTGGACCGACGGCACCAACACCTATGAGGCAGGTCAGGAGATCACCCTGAACGCCAATCTGACCCTCGCCCCCGTTACCGCAGAGTAACCCCAAAATAAAGGCCTCCGCCATCTGGCGGAGGCTTTTCATTTACTCTACCGTATTGCTATACCTGGTGACGGTACCCAGAAGGCGTACCTCCTCCCGCTCCTTGCCCACCAGCAGAACGGGGGGTGCCTCCCGCCCGCCGGCTAAAAGAAGCAGGGCAGTCTTATCAGGATAGTTATACAGCCGCCGTAGCAACAGCTCTCCTCGCCACTGAATGGCGTGGATGGCACCGTTTTGGATCCACCTGGCAGGGGTGACCCATACCTTCCCCCCTCGCAGCAGCCCGTCTGCCGCCATGCTGTCGTCTGTGACGTTCATCACCAGGGCGTCCTGCCCAAGGCCCGGCTCCCCCAGGTCTCCCCCCACTGCATGGGTGACCCCGTAGGGCAGCTCCTCCTCCCAGCCCAAAAGAGCGGCGGGAGAGGTGCTCAGCACCAGTGCCAGAGTCTCCACCCTTGACATAGGTGGGGTGAGGATGATCCCACTCTCGTATTTCTGTATGGTCTGCTTGGTGGTGCCCACCAGCTCTGCCAGCATGCCCTGGGTCAGGTGCAGCTCTTTTCTGCGTTTTTTTAGGTTTTCTCCAAAGCTCATAAAGTCGCCTTTTAAGTTACTTTTTAAAAATTATAGCACAAAAGTACAAGAATTGCAACGTTTTTCGTGAATGTTTTTGAAAAACACATCTTGACAAGTGACTTTTGTACATGCTACTATGTTGACAGTCCCCCGCGGGGTGTCCGACACGCACGCCGAGGGGGGAGCATACGGCATCGCCCCCTGCCGTGGGAGTCGCTCTTATTTCTCCGAGGAGCACTCCCAGTATACACCCACTGAAAGGAAGAATTATGTTGCATTTTGTCGACAATGGCATGGATGAGCCCCTAACCTGGCGTGACGCCTCGGACATCCGTGCAGAAATCAACCGTGTGGGTCGTGGGATCACGGCGGCACACGAACGGTACACGGCACTGGAGGAGGCACTGTCCTCCCTTATGCTATACGCTGATGACGACAGCACCGCCGAATGTTTAGAGGCACTGCGAGAGGCATCCAGAGATTGCCTGGAGCAGCTGGATCAGTACGGGACCACCCTAAAAGCATTACAGAAGGAGATGTCACGCACGCTATGTCTAACGCAAAGGATGTAAGGGGCTTCTCCCTCTACCCTGCCTACAGGGATTTTCTCACCCTGCTCTCGGATGGAGAGCGGGGGCAGCTGCTCATGGCACTCTTCGATTATTACGAGGGGGTCAACACCTCGGATGCCCTGTCCCCCCAGGGGCAGATGGCGTTTGCCTTTATTGCAGGCCGTATGGAGCAGGACAAGGAGCGGGACCTCCACCGCTGTCAGGTCAACCGTGCCAACGCCGCCAAGCGGTGGCCCAAGGCACAGGACAAAGAGCCCTCCGCCACGGCGGAGGACGGTTAGGAGAGCTGGAGCGTAGCGTAGAGCATATGGTCATCGCCCTGTGCGAGGACTACGAAAGACGGCAAAAGGAGATACTTAGGAGCTCTGACCCCGAGGCAAAGGAGCTGTACGCATACTTAAACCAAACCATCGACGACGCCCTGAACGCCTCTCTCCCTGCCCTGGACAGAGCCTCTCGGGTAGCAATGCGGGAGGATATTGCCTGCCGCCGCGGTGCCACCTACAGCCCCCTCTATTCCCTCTCCCCCGCTACCTATAAGCGGTATAAACGCCGTGCCAAATACACCATCGCCCGCAACCTGGGCCTGGTCTCCCGCTGACCCGCGGGAAGAGCATCGGAGGGCTTGGCAAAGCATAGCCCTGTCTCCTCCGGTGCTTTTACTTTAAAAAGCTCCCGGGGCATCTGCCCCAAAAATTGACAAAGCAAAGAATTTGTTTCATAATAAGGAAAAAACAGGAGGCGCCCGCACGGGAATATCCTGAAAAGGAGAGGCACGCCTCGTTTGAGGCGTGCCTTTTTCTCTGCCTTTTGTTATCCGGGCGAACACCACCCCCGAGATTTACTGTCAAATAAAAGAGAGCCGCACCGAAGTGCGGCTCTCGCCTTTTTCACGGGGATCATTCTCCAAAATCGTAGTATTCCCCATAGTACCGGTCGATAAACTCTGTAAAGTGATTTTCTAGGTCTGTGGAATACTCTTCGGGCATTTCAGTGCCCAAACTGCAAAACCCCAAAAAGAAGAGCATGTGTGCCTCATCGTTATAGCCCACCATGGTAAACCAGGTGAGTTCCGTACGATAGACTTCATCCGCTTCGAATCTATCCATAAAGTTTTGGTTCACGTAGAAGTGGTAATCATTGTAGTGGTAATAGGTATCCCGAAAGACGGGTATATTTTCCAGGGTCACCGCCTTCGCCTCCCGGTAGGTCTCCTCATCATAGTTCAAAATGAGAATAACGCGGTCAGGCATGGACTCGTCTTCGTGGAAAATGGACCACAGAATGGCTTCCTGATAATAGTAGTATTGCCCCTCCGTATAGGCGTAATCGTCTAAAAAGGTCTGACTGGGCAGAAACCATTCCACCAGGTCTATTTCCACTTCAGAATAGCCGATGCCGGACCCTGCGATCTTCCTCTTATAATCCTCCAGCGAGGAATATTCGAATTTCCCACACCCCGTTAGCACCAGAGGTACAATTAACAAAAGGCAAAGAAGCATCTTCTTCATATCTTTTTCCTCCTTCCCTCGGTCACCTACAGTATACCACCCCGAAGGGGTGCTGTCAAACAAAAAGAGAGCCGCACCGAAGTGCGGCTCTCCCCTTTTCAGATAGGATTACTGGCTAAAGTCGTAGTATTCACCAAAGTATTGGTCGATAAACTCTGTCCAGTGTGCGTCTATATCCTCATAGTATTTGTCTTCTATTTTCGGATATCTGTCATAAAAGCCAAGGAAGCAAATGGTCTGGGTTGTATCGTTATATCCCACCATTGCAAACCAATGCGGTATCTCAAAGTTCTTGAATTTTTGATTGCCATAAAATTGAAAATTGTTGTAGGTGTAATATGTATCCTGATATACGCCGATGTTCTCTACAACGCACGCCTTTGCTTCCCAGTAAACCTCTTCTTCATATTGCAGAACAATCAGCGTCTTGGAATTTTCTGCCTCATGTCTACAAAAAAACCAAAAAGATAGGTGCTCATAGAAGTAAAAGGTGCTGTCGATATATGCATAGTCATCCAAAAATGTTATGCTGGGCAAAATATACACAGCCAAATCTACTTCATAATCCGAATAGCCGATACCATCCCCCGCAATTTTTTCCTTATACTCGTCAAGGGAGAAATACTCTATAGTGTCACAAAAAGAACACCCCGTCAAAGCCAACGGAACAATTAACAAAAAGCACAGAATTAGCTTCTTCATATCTTTTTCCTCCTTACCTCGATCACCTACAGTATACCACCCCTGAGATTTGCTGTCAAACAAAAGAGAGCCGCACCGAAGTGCGGCTCTCCCCTTTTCAGATAGGATTACTGGCTGAAATCGTAATACTCACCAAAGTATTGGTCGATAAATTCTGTCCAGTGGTTTTCCAGGTCGGTTAAATATTTGTCCTCTAAAAGAGATCCGCTCGTAAAGGCTTTTCCTGAACTCATTCCTATAAAAACCAAGACGTTTTTTGTATCGTTATAACAAGCCATCGTAAAAAACTGCGGGACCTTGTCCGTGCCGTTTTGTGGGTTGAAATTTGTGTTTTCATAGAAAATATAGTCGTTGTATATATACGTCTTATCGTTGGGTATGATGTTTTTCAACATAAATTGCTTTGCCTCGCCATACATGCCTTCGTCATACTTCAAATACAAAACAACTATTTCCGGCTGGCGTTTGCTCTTAAAAAGATCTCTTGTCAAGTCCTCTTCACGCCAATAATATCCGCCCTCAATATATTCATAATCTTCAATAAACGTCAGGCTTGGGAGAAAATTGTCAGGATGGTCGATCCCTACGTTTGAATATCCAAATTTGTTACGATTAATATGGAGAATATATTCCTCTAAAGAAGTTTCCTCCAGGTCTTGGTAGCAGCCCACAAGCCCCAGACAACACGCTATAATCACCAAAAGGCAAAGAATCAGCTTCTTCATATCTTTTTCCTCCTTCCCTCGGTCACCTACAGTATACCACCCCGAAGGGGTGCTGTCAAACAAAAGAGAGCCGCACCGAAGTGCGGCTCTCCCCTTTTCAGATAGGATTACTGGCTAAAGTCGTAGTATTCACCAAAGTATTGGTCGATAAACTCTGTCCAGTGTGCGTCTATATCTTCATAGTATTTTTCTTCCTTTGGATTTCCGTCATGAAAGCCTATAAAGCAGAGGGTATGGGTTGTGTCGTTATACCCAACCATCGTAAAGAAATATGGTACGTCCAGATGCCCATTAATATCATAGAAATTCTGATTTCCATAAAACTGAAAATTGTTGTAGGTATAATACTTATCCCGATAGACCGGAATGTTCTCCAAAACACATGCCTTGGCTTCCAAATAGATTTCCTCCTCGTACTGAAGGACGATCAACACTTTGGCAGGCATACTTTTTATTCCATCTCTACAACAGAAAAACCATTGATGTTCATAGAAATAGAAAGTGCTATCTATATATTCGTAATCATTGAAAAAGGTATCGCTGGGCAAAAGATATCTTGGCCAATCTAGTTCCAAATCCGAATAACCCACGCCCTTACTTTCAATCCTTTCCTTATACCTGTCAAAAGAAGAATACTCTATGATTTCACAACTACACCCGGTTAAAATAAAGGGCACGATTAATAAAAGGCAAAGAATCAGCTTCTTCATATCTTTTTCCTCCTTCCCTCGGTCACCTACAGTATACCACCCCGAAGGGGTGCTGTCAAACAAAAAGAGAGCCGCACCGAAGTGCGGCTCTCCCACTTAAAAAGTGATCAAACGGTATCTACACGGGAAAGCAAATAAATGTACATTTTAATGAATAGAAGATTATTAAAATTTTATTGATTTAGATGACTACTCTCTCGCAAGTTTGTGTTATGCTATTTTTTCTTTTTGATCAGTACTTTAAGCAATGCCAATCCCAACAATACTACAAGTAATGCATATTCCATCATAATAAGTTCTGTTCTCATGTCTATAGAAGGAGACATGATTCCAAACGAAAATACTGTATCTAAAAATAAATATCCCATGCCAATGGTTATCATTAGACTAACACAAATTAATAAAATGACATTAATCATTTTCATTGTTTCCTCCTATAATAAAATTTTTTAATATAATTTATAGCCTCTTTGATCCGCTCTTTTTAAATAGTCGTCTTCGAATATCGAATAAACCATAACTTTTTTGATTATTCATTGATGTTTTTCACCAATGTACAGTCTATTCTATCAACTTCAAATTCCACATAATCACCATCTTTTATTAACGTATCAAAACCATTAGGATAATCATTTGATAAATCAATAATAAAATCGAATACCTTAATTATAGATTTTTTAGAATCAAATACAATTCCACAAAGATTATATTTGAAATGATTTTTTGGATCCTTTTGTATGTTATATTTATTAGCATTTGAAATTTTTAAAATAATGCTGTCATTGTAAGAAAAAGTGTATAAACTATCAACTTTCATCCCTATTTTAGGATCATTATTATTTTCTAATGGAACAGACAAACACATACATACTAAATCATATTTACCATCTGTTACTATATACTCTGCATAGTTATAGTCATATTCTAAAATATGTTTTATTTCCATTAAATCACCTCCTTTGTAATTTCCCAGAAGTATTTGACAGCCTTTGATACGATAGCAGCAACAAATACTGCAGTCATTACAACAATACCAATTCCAGTTAATAAGTTACCAAGCCACTTAGGTGCACACCCACTCGGATCCGCATAGTTCACAGGGTCGCCGTTGCAGTAGGCATACAGGCCCAGACCTGCAGGAGCATAAGGATCCTGGTATCTCAGGCTATCGGGAGAGATAAATCTGCCGTAGTAGGGGTCATACTCTCTGGCATTCAGGTGGTACAAACCAGTGTCCGCATCGTAATAGTAACCCTTATAGCGGAAGGGGTTCAGGTTACCAATGAAGGTCTCGTCGGTTTTTACGTTGCCCTGGGCATCGTATACCACATGGTTACCGAAGGCATCGTAGGCATAGGTGGCTTCGAGGACTCTCTGGGAATTCAGTATAGCCACCACGTTGCCCAGCAGGTCGTGCTCTACCATGTACCGCACGGGGCTCTGCCCAGGTACCGTGTGAACCAAGCCCGTCAGGGTCTGCCCGGTATACAGATACAGGAGGGAATACGCCTCGGCGCCGGAAACGGAGACCGTTTCCCGTATCAGGCGGCCGTCACGGTGGCGGTAGTAGGTATGGTGCTTGTTGCCCGCCTGCTTTCCGGTGCGTCTACCCTCAGAGTCGTAGGTGTAGCTGACCC
>JAZORW010000186.1:0-9907 GCA_045656805.1 Eubacteriales bacterium
TATCACTTTTGCGGAGCAAAAATATCACGCCGAGCTGTGCGAGGCATATCACTAAGAAGGGCGTTTTCCTCTTTTTGGGTGCGTTCATAAAATATGTGGGAAAGCGTTCATAATTTATATATAAATAAGTGATAAGATAACTGTGTATACACGCCCGCAAGGGACAAGACAAGGGGGGCGGCATAGCCGCAAGAGAAATGGCAAAAGAAAAAGTACAGCTAACAGAGGAAAAGGTCACCACACCTGTGATACAGGTGAAAAATCTGGTGAAAAAATACGGAAAGATCTACGCGCTGTCTGACATCAGCTTTGAGATCGGGCAGGGAGAAATCGTAGGACTTCTGGGTCCTAACGGTGCGGGTAAATCCACCACCATGAATATTCTCACGGGGTATCTCTCCGCCACTGACGGCGAGGCATCTGTGGGCGGGGTGAGCATTTTGGATCAGCCCCTTTCCGCCAAGGAAATGATAGGATATCTGCCTGAGCAGCCCCCCGTATATCCCGATATGACGGTGGAGGAGTACCTGAACTTTGTGTACGACCTGAAGCACTGCCGGCTGGATAGAGCAGCCCACATTGACGAGATCTGCGACGTGGTGAAGCTGCGGGATATGCGGAAGCGTCTCATTGGCAACCTGTCTAAGGGCTACCGCCAGAGAGTGGGTATTGCCCAGGCGCTGATCGGCGACCCCAAGGTGATTATTTTCGACGAGCCTACGGTAGGTCTGGACCCCAAGCAGATTTTGGAGGTCAGAAACCTGATCCGTTCTCTGGGCGGGAAGCACACCGTGATCCTGTCCACCCACATCCTTGCCGAGGTACAGGCGGTGTGTGAGAGAATCGTGGTAATCAACCACGGTAAAATCATTGCCAACGAGAGAACGGACGAGCTCTCCCGCGTCATTGAGGAGAACGCCCACTACCGCTACTCCATCGTGGGTCCCAGCCGTGAGGTGCTGAACGGGCTGCGTGGCGTGAGAGGCGTTTTGTATGCCGAGCCCACCCCCGAAAAGGATGGCGAGGCTGCCACCTACGTGGTGGAAACCAGTGGCTCTACCGAGCCCCGCCGCGGCATTTTCCGCCTGTGCGCAGAAAAGGGCTGGGCAATTCTGGGTATTACCCCCGTGGGCGGTGACCTGGAGAGCGTATTTATTAAGCTGATCGACCGTGCCAACGGTCAGGAAAAACAAAAGGGTGCGTCCCAGGGACGCAAGCGGGAGGTTAAGAGATGATAGCCATTTATAAGCGTGAGCTTACCTCATATTTCACCAGCCCCATCGGGTACGTATTCGTGGCTATTTTCCTCGCCATCAGCGGTGCCCTGTTTGCCGTTACCACCCTGTTCTCCATGTCGGGGGATACGGCGGGATATTTCTCCTATATGATCTTCGTGTACGTGGTGCTGGTACCCCTGCTCACCATGAAGACCTTCAGTGAAGAACGAAAGACAAAGACCGAGCAGCTGCTGCTCACCGCCCCTGTGACCCTATTCAGCATGGTAATGGCAAAGTTCCTGGCGGCAATGACCCTCTTTAGTGCCTGCCAGCTTCTGTCCGCCGCCGCACTCCTCATTCTGAACCTGTATGCACAGATGAAGGTGGCGGTGGTGCTGGGCTCTCTTCTGGCAGTTTTGCTGGTGGGCATGGCATTCGTCAGCGTGGGCCTCTTCGTTTCTGCCCTGACGGAAAACCAGCTGGCTGCCGCCGTAGGCACCGTGGGGATCCTTCTGGCATTCCTTTTGGTTGGCTTTATCAACCAGTTCGTAAACGTGTACTGGATCCGCTTCGTTCTGAATTGCCTCTCCGTGTGGACCAGATTCCAGAACTTTAACCAGGGGGTATTTGACCTGGCTGCCCTATTCTACTATTTGTCTGTGGCTGCGGTGTTCCTATTCCTGACCATCCGCATTTACGATAAACGCAGATATCATTGAGGTGCCCATGAAGCTAAAGCAATTTTTTGCGGGTCTTCTGGGGCGCTCTCACGCCTCAGCCCGCTTCGCCCAGGGGCTGACCGCCGTCTTTATCGGCCTTTTGGTGGTGTTTAACACTGCCATTTACGGTCTGGCGAATCGCTACTCCTGGTATTTCTACACCACCCCCCATTTGGAGCATACCGTCGGGGATGCCACCGACCAGTATCTAAAGGAGGTGGCAGGTGCGGGACAGGTGAACATCCTGTTCTGCGACTTTGAGGAGGAGCTGGAGGGAGACCGGGTATATAACCTGGTATGGCAGACCGCCAATCAGCTTGCCGAGAAGCACGACTTTATCACGGTGGAAACGGTGAACATCCGTGTAGATCCCGACCGTGTGGAAAAGTATAAATATGAAACAGATCCCGAGACAGGGGACTACGTTCTCGACGAGAACGGACAGCGGAAGCAAGTGAATACCCTGTCTACCGACAGCGTGGTCATAGACGGTGCAGAGAGCTTCGTGGTGCTGCACATGTCCTCCTTCTTCATTCTGGATGATCAGAGCATGATCACCGCCTATAACGGGGAGGAGATCTTTGCCTCTATGATCCACCGTGTGCAGGAGGATGAGCTACCTACCGCCTACTTTACCATTAGCCACGGTGAGAGCTTCTCCACCTCCTTCTATAACCGCCTGATGTGCGCGGGCTATATGCCTACCACCGTTGACCTGATGGCAGAAGAGCTGGAGGGGGGAGAAGGGGACCTATTGGTCATCGCAAACCCTGCCTACGACTTTATTCGGGGTAACCCCGATAAGGGCATCGTGGCAGAGCTGGATAAGATCGAGGCGTTTCTCGAACGAGGGGGCAGCGTCTGGGTGATGCTGGATCCCCTGATCACCACTACCGTGTATCTGGAAGAGTTTCTTGCCTCCTGGGGCATTTCTGTGGATAGAGCTACCGTGACGGTAGAGCTGGCAAACGGACAAAAGGAGCAGGTCACCGAAGCCGTGATGGTGCGTGACCCTGCCAATTCCGTCACCACCGACGGCTATGCCCTGGTTACCTCCCCTGCGGGAAGTGCGGTGGCTGAAAAGATCGCCGACGCCATGAAGGAAATTGATGCGGGGCGCGTCATCGTTTCCCGTGCCTCTTCTATGACCCTGACGGGTGTGGGGGGCAAGACCGTGTCCGGTATTCTCACCACCTCCTCTGCCGCCTCTGCCTTTGCGGCGGGTGAGGAAATTGATAAAAAGGGCAGCTACACCGTAGCCGCCATGAGTGTGGATAATGAGAGCGGGGGCGGTATCTTTGCCGTTAGCTCTGTATACCTCACTGCCCAGGATGCCATGACCACCAACGAGTATGGCAACCGAGATATGATTTTCTTAGTTCTGAAGGAACTGACAGGCATAAAGGTGCCTGCCGGCTGCTCTCTTCTGCTCATTGATCCCACAGGGCTGGAGGACCTGACCATGCGTGAGGCGCGGCTTTGGACCGCCCTTCTGGCAGTGGTGCTGCCCCTGGGCGTGGGTGTGAGCGGATACCTGATCCTGAAGAAGAGGAGGAACCGCTGATGGAAAAGGTAAAGCTGTTTCTGAAAAGACATCGCCGTGCAGCCCTGAACACGCTGACGGTATTGGCGGTGGTCCTGCTTCTGGGGCTGAACATTCTGTTCCCTTATCTGCAAGAGAAAAACGCCGACTATATTGACCTGACCCCCGAGGGGCTATATACCCTCTCTGACAAGATGGTCAGCACCTGTGAGGGGCTGCAGGGGGAGATCACCATCACCTTCTGTGCCAAGCCTGACATGCTGCTCTCCGCCTATGAGACACGGTACGTGTATATCATGGCGATGCAGCTCTCAAACCGTTTTGACAACATTCACGTGGAAACCTATGACATTCAGCAGAATCCCACGGCGGTGAACCGTTTTAAGACCACCTCCGCATCTGTGATCCCTGCCAACGCAGTCATTATTTCCTGCGGAAATCGCTACCGTATTCTCACCGCCCCCTCCTTCTGGGCTTTGGGGGAGACCTCCGAGAGCAATACCGACTACTATTCCTTTAACGGTGAGTACAAGATGGCCACAGCCCTGCTGGCTATCACCGCCGTGGTGCAGCCCGTAGTCTGCTTTGCCTACGGACACGGGGAAAATATTTACGTGGACCCCGAGGACACCCAGCACCAGGAGCTACTATCCCTGTCTGACGCCGACCGCAGTGCCTTCTACTACCTGATGGTGGATGCGGGGCTGAGAGTAGAGTACGTGGACCTGGACAAGGAGGAGATCCCCCAGGAGTGCGTGCTGCTGGTGCTGGACGGCACCACCGTTGACTATAGCGTGGGGGATCCCAACAGCTTAAGTGAAAGAACCCCCATCCGCCGCATCCATGAATTCCTGGCATCCGAGCGAGCCCTGATGGTCTTTAAGGATCCCACCGCCATTCTGCCAAATCTGGAAGATCTGTGTGAGGACTGGGGCGTGGGCTTTGGCTACGGTGAGAATGCAGAGGGGGAGAAGAACCCCCAGTATATCCGTGACGATGCTGCCCATAGCCTCACCGATACCACGGGACGGGGGCAGAAGATCATAGCCACCCTGATAAGTGAGGAGGACTCTGCCGCCAACGCCATTTACGAGGATATCGTGAAGATGGGCATCGCCGCCCGCACCGTGGTGGAGGACAGCGGCTGGGTCTATAAGAGCTGGATCAACGATTACGTGGCAGGCTCTACCACCCAGAACGTCATTGGCTACTACTATGATTTCTTTATCACCTCCGGTGGCGCCGCCGCCTATACCGTGGACGGCATGTACGATGAGGTGAAGGGGCCCCACAGCTATACTCTGGCAGCCCTGACTATGCGAATGCGCACTGATTCCTACAGCGGGGAAACCTTCTTCGCCTGTATGTTTGCCGCCGCTACCACTGCCCTGACCTCCAATACCTATCTGGATAATCGGGCATACTGTAACTACGACATTCTTTACGCCACCGTGAGAAATATCTCCCGCGTGGACGTATACGCCTCCCTGGAGCTGGGCGGCGTCAGCCTGAACTCTCCCATCCCCGGCGGTAAGCCCCTCTTTGACACCGATATTCTGGCAGAGGGTAGCGTCAAGTATGATGAGAAGGGACAGATCGTCAGCTACTACACCCTTTTGACCGAGAAGGCAAGAGTCCGCTGGACCCTGGTGCTTTCTATTTTGCCTGCAGTGGTATTCGCCGTGGCAGGTACCACCGTGATCATTAAGCGGAAGAACAGATAAGGAGACCGATATGAAAAAGAAACAAATTTATATCCTCTCCGCTCTGGTTGCCGTCTTTGCCATCCTTCTGACTCTGGTGCTTCTTGGGCGGTATGCCTGGGGCTGGTTTGAGGAGCAGGAAGAGGAATATATTCCCCCTGCCCTGGAGGAAGGAGAGGCATACTACTATATCGGTAATGCCCAGGTGAAGGACGTAATCCTGATGTACGACCGTCTGGGCCGTGCAGACCTGAGCCAGGTGCGTATTCATACCTCTACGGGGGAGAACTACTTCTTCTACCACAATAAGACCGGCAGTCAGGATTATTTCCTGATGGGTCAGCTGGAGGCAGGAGATCAGGATTGGAGCTGGGATTCGGGGGACCTGTACTACCCCCAGATCCTGGACCGCTTTGGCGGGACCTTTGACTACACCTCTCTCTACGACGATACCAGCACCATGCCCACCATGCTTTCTGCCGTGGGTACGGTGATGATCCAGGACCGTATTTTCCCTGAGGGCAAGGGAGCCCTGACCCAGGATTTCTTAAAGAAATACGGCCTTGCCAAGTCGGATGACCCCGCCTATTTTGAGCTGGTGGTCTACCAAAAGGACGTAAACGGTAACTACGTATACGTTTCTATGGCAGAGGGTGACGATACGGCATTCGTTTTGTTTAATCCCGCCGACGGCCGCTATTATTACGCCGAAGAGGGGAACGTATTCGGTGCGGAATTCACCGCAGGCAGGGAATATCTGACCCCTGCCGTAGACGCCGAGAATACCAAGCGTGTTTACGTAGGCAACCCCACCATTGACGATACGGCGTACTATATCTATCTGGAAGGTAGAAATATCGTTTACACCGTTTCCTCTGCATACCTGGCAGAGGTAGTGGGACGTGACATGGGCTATTACATTGCCCCCAGACTGGTGGCACGGTCTGAGTCCTCCTATGCCAACCAGCTGACCCCCATGCTGTCTATTTATAACGGTAAGTATCAGAGCACCACGGGTGCCGTGGTACCTGACGGGGTCACCGTGGGTATTCTCATTGACCAGCTGTGGACGGTGGATACCGACACCGTTGGCACCGGCTCTGTTGAGAGAAAATATTCCGTCTTTCGGGCTCTTGACCTCACCGATCCCGCATTGGCGGCGGAGCTGCGCCGTGTGCTGATGGGAAGCAAGGTGGGGGACGCCGTGGATATTCTGCTCCTGGAGCCACGGCTTACCGATAGCGGTGCCCAGACCGTGACCTACCATATCACGGGCATTGAGGGCGTATACGAAAGCTCCGGCTGGTTTAATACCAACCAGGGACGGGTCATCCGTGAGGGAGACGTGGTGCAGATCACCTATTCTGACGGATCTGTCAATAGCCAGAACTCCTTCCTGACCCTGACGGGCTTCCTCGATCTGTCTGACCCCTCTGTGCCCCGGGAGCTGAAGGACCTGCTCATAGGTCACAGCGTAGGGGAACGGTTCAGCCTGTCTGAGGGTAAGGCCCTGACCTACACCTACACCTACGATCAGACCCACCCCAACATGTACACTATGGGCGTGAGCCTGGAGAGAATTGACGGGGTGTATGATATGAACGGCAATGCCAAGGATAAGGTGGACTACGGCACCCTGGTGACCCTGACCTACCTTCTGAAGGAGCAGGGCCAGACCGTCACCTACACCACCATGACCGTTAAGATCCCCGCCCGGGACGTGTTTGACACCACCGAGGGATGGACCGCACTGGGATATGCAGAGGGTGAGATCTACACCATGCGTACCCTGGCAGAGGCTATCATGGGGCTGAAGGTGGGCTCTCATACCACGAATGGGGAGAGCGACGTAACGGTGGAGATCAACTATCCCATCGAGTTTATCTGTGACTTTACCCTGTATCAGGATGCGGTGGTGGAATTCTTCACCGCCTATGAGGAATACCTCTCCTTCGGATACACCAATGAGAAGGACGTGTATACCTCCACCTCCATTTACGATATTGTCAGCCCCGCCGACAAGACCCTCTACGGTCTGGACCCCGATGCGGTGCTGGAGGTGCTGAGAAAATTTGAAAATCTGATGGGCGATCAGACCGTGGCTGTGGGGCTGAATGCGGACACCATGCGTGAGTATGGGCTGTATGCCTATAAGCTGTATTTCGAGATGCCCTTCGACTGCTACAGCAAGACGGTAAACGATGCCACCGCCTACTATTATAAAACTTCTCTGGGCTTCACCTTGTATATCAGTGAGGTGCAGGAGGACGGTAGCCGCTACGTGGGCACCGACCTGTACGATATCGTTGTAAAGGTAAACGATGGCGCTCTTCTGGACTTCGTAGAGTGGAATTTTGCCACCGATTGGGTGCAGAACAGCCTGGTGATGGTGAGCTTCTCCGACCTGCGGTCTTTAGTGTTTGACCTGAACTATGCAGAGGAGGACTATAACGGGGTCTTTGGCTTTGACATCTGTATTGACGATGCCTATCGCTACGCTACCCAGTATTACGAGAACGGAGAGCTGAAGACCACCTACGATTACGTGACCCGTATGTACGCCTCCTTTGTGGACGGTGGGGAGCATATTGACGGTGCAACCTACGCCGCCCTGAAGGCACTGCTGAAATACGAGACCGTCACCAACACCGACGATTATACGGGTGTGAACTACGAGGGTCAGGTGCATACCAAGGCAGGACAGCTGGTGGAAACCATCTCGAACAAGCTGCGGTATATCACCCGCCTGAAAAACGGACGGGATCTGGACGAGATCTACGGTGGCGTGAAGAATCACGACGACATCGACTACGACGGCGTTTACTATATGAGCCAGCTGCTGTATATCCTGAACACCACCCGCTATATCGGGGAGGCAAGCGAGGATATGACACAGGCGGAGATTGACGCCCTGCTCTCTGATCCCGACGCCTGCACCCTGACCATCGCCATGACGCTGATGGACGAAAAGGGCAAGCAGCACGGCTACACTCTGCGTCTGTATAACTATTCCGGCCACTCTCTGGTGAGCATTACCAACGAGGCCACGGGACAGTCCTCTGAGCTGTTCTATATTCAGGCACGGGACGCCAACAAGATTGCCAAGGCTGTGGTTTGCCTCAGCCGCGGTGAGGCCTTTGATCTGGATTCCTATTAAGGGGGAGGCTGTGGCGCCCCACAGCCCCCTTTTTTTGGGGAAAGTAAAGGGAAAACAAAGAGAGAGTAAGAGAAAATCATTTTCTCAAACGTATTGATTTTCTATTTCTCTTGTGTTATAATCATTTGGTATTAAAATATCATGTGTGCGTATGCGCACGTGTGAGCATTATTTTTTCCGGAAAGGGAACAACCAACATGAAAAAGAGTCTCCTGTGTATTTTGGTGGCGATCTTGGTGGTACTGTCTTCTATTAGCTTTGCAGTATACAACAAGTATTTCACCTCCTACGACTACGCAAAGAAGGACATGAGCAAGTATCTGCCCATGATCACCGACGCTGCTATGATCGAGGCACTCTACGACGGCTCCTCCGTTAAGCTGGAGTTCGCAGACGAGGAGGACGTGCAGTACTATATTGCAGACGTTCTGGCTTCCATCGTTACCAGCAGCACCACTGCAGACACCGTGGGTGTATTCGGCATCTACGATATCCTGAACTGCAGCTACTATATCACCACCGTTATTGACGGCAAGGAGGTTTGCCTGACTCTGCCTAAGGCACTGGCACCCAACTCTCCCGTAAAGGTTCAGCTGGGCTCTGACAGTGATCTGGCCCGTCTGTTTGCTGCTCTTGCCGGCTTCGGTATGGAGAACAGTGAGAGAACTGCCTTCACCACCGGCAGCATCTACCTGAACGATAATCTGTATTTTGACTACTCTGTCAAGACCTCTGCTTCCACCACCACCGGTGAGAACCAGAAGGTGCAGCTCACCGGTACCGATTTCTTCGAGGATATCTACGCCGGTCTGACCGCTGCTTTCCTTGCGAAGATGGATACCATGGTCATCGGCACCGCTGCCACCGTTACTGTGGTAGAGGATAACGCCACCACCGCCGACGTGGATGAGAGCGTGACCGTAACCATCACCCCCAACTACGTAACCCGTGCCACTGTGGACAAGGGCGCCCTGGTTGACGGTGACCGCGTATTCTTCACCTATAAGGAGCTGACCGCTACCTCCCAGGACGACGAGGCACTGCAGTACTACGCAGTTCTGGGCACCGACGATGCAGATCTGGATAAGACCTTTGGCGACGGCTTTGCCGCTGCCCTGAAGGCACTGACCCTGGGCTCTGCCTCCAAGAGCAAGGTAACCGCCACCCTGAGAGGGGTAGAGCGTACCTACGAGATCGACCTGGATTACGCCGTTCCCGCTGATCCCGCCGACACCGCCCGTGAGGGTTACCACTACGCTGAGAAGTATATCTCCTTCACCCTGACCTACCCTGAGGACAGCGAGGCACTGCCCGAGGCTGACGACATCAAGGTAGAGGGACAGGATGAGCCTCTGACCGCAGAGGATCTGGCAGGTAAGGAGATCACCTGCTACGTGATCGTAAACAACTTCTATGATCTGGAATACGATTACAAGTCTGTTTGCGAGACCCTGGGCTACGCCCCCGAGACTGACGGCTATGACGCCACCATGGAGGCAACCCTGGCATATATGGATGCCGTAACCGTGCTGGCAGATGCAAAGGCTGCCTATGAGAACGGTCAGCAG